>JAEUMX010000036.1 GCA_016791285.1 Burkholderiales bacterium | reverse complement strand
GGCTGGATGCCGGATGCAAGACCCCGCGCCAGGCAGCCGGAGCCCAAGCTTACCGCAGGCGGGGCTCGGGGAATGAGGGTTGAAGTTGCCCCGGGGGTCGCCGCCAACGACCGCGCGCTGCTATCCGCCGCCTCACGCAATCCAGCTTGCTCGGGCGTGAGTCGTCATCGTGCGCTTGAGCCGCCTGCGCGGGCGTGATACGGTTGCCCGAGGATTCCACCAACGCGTAGCGGGAGAGGATTCCACTTTCTTCCGCAGGCGCATGGCATGGAACGAAGGTGGCGGCAGCGCCAGTTGGAGATCAAGCGGAGCAATCGACATGAGCATCTCGGAGACGGTCAAGGAAAATCTGACGTACAGCAAGGAACTCGTGGAGTCGGGTATCGAAGGCGCGAAGGAAGGCCGCAAGTCGGTGCTGGAAGCAGAAGCCACCACCGACCTCGTCACCCAGGCGGCGCACGATGCATGGCAGGCCGGCACGTTCGGCGTGATGATCGGTGCGATTCTGGGTGCGCTGGCCGATGACCGCAGACCCGTGCGCGGCGTGATCGCGGGCGTGCTGCTCGGCGCAGTGCTGGGCTATGGCGGCAGCTTTGCGTGGAAGACGCGGCCGATGACCTCGGCGATGGCACGCGGCGCGGGCAGACGCATCGGTGAAGCGCGCGACAAGCACTGGCTCGCCAAGCACCCCATCCCCTATTGCTGAGCGCTGGGGTTACGCGGAATCCGGCGTCGGCCCGGAAGTGCGCAGGGGCGGGGGCATCGTGGGTGGGGCGAGGCGGGCGTCCGTCGCGGTCGAACGTCCCGCCCCGGTGCGGCTCCGGAAGACTATGCCACTTTGATTTCGATCCGGCGCGGCTTCGCGTGCTCGGCCTTGGGGATGCGCAGCTTGAGCACACCCTGGGTGAGTTCAGCGGAGACATGCTCGGTATCGAGCTCCTTGCTCAACGTGAAGACGCGCCGATAGCGCGGTACGCTCACCTCGGCATGACTTGGCTCCATGCCTTCCGGCACGGCGAATCCCAGCTCGCCTTCGATGGTCAGCGTGTCCGCCTCGACGTGCAGGTTGAGGCCGTCCTTCGACACGCCCGGCAGATCGGCATACAGCGTGATGCCGGTGCTGTCCTCGATGACGTCGACCGGCGGCATCAAGCCGGGCGTTTCCTTGCTCACGGCAGTTCTTTCGTTCATGGTCGTACCTCCTGGTTACTGGACGGTGATGCGGCGCGGCTGGGCCGATTCGCGGCGCTTGATGCTCACGTGCAGGACGCCGTCGCGATAGTCGGCCGATACGGCGTTGGCATCGAGGTCGTCGCTCAAGCTGACGACCCGGCTGAAGCGGCCGGCGAAGCGCTCGTTGACGTGGATGGCGGCCTTCTCGTCCGAGATGGGAAGCTCCGCCTTGCGCTCGCCGGAAATGGTGAGCACGCCCCGATCCATATTGACGTTCAGGCTTGCTGGGTCCAGCCCCGGCGCGAACGCGTAGATCTCCACCGACTGCGGCGTGCCGCCCACGTTCAGAGCGGGGAAGCCACCGCGGCCGAAGCCGCGGATGCTCGGGGAGACGTCCAATGCCTGCTGCATCTCTCGCTGCAGGCGGTCCAGCTCGGCAAACAGATCACGTGAAAACAGTGACCGATACATGGCAAATCCTCCTTCGATTGTGCGAGACACCCGGGGTCAACCCGGAGCTTTCGTATTCCGAAGGTGTGGATGGTGTTTCGGGATTTCAACGGGGCACGCGCAGCGGAAACGAAAACGGCGCTCCGATCTCGAAGCGCCGCATCTGGCGGGCGGGCCGCTTTTCCAGGCGGCCTGCGATGTCGATTCTAGTCGTGATGATGATGCTTGCTGCCCTTGCAGTGCCCGGGCGGCCAGCACTTGCCATCGCGTACGTACACGACTTCCTTCTGTTTCTGCTTCGGTTGGTTGACCGAGCTGCCGATCGCTGCCCCGGCCGCGCCGCCCACACCGCCGCCGACAATCGCCCCGGTCTTGCCGCCGATCGCCGACCCCACTGCCGCGCCGGCCGCGCCGCCGAGCCCGCCGCCGATCACCGCACCGCCGTCGATGTCACCAGCGTGGGCCGCGGCGGCCCACGCCGCTAGAACTACCGCAGACAGCTTCCGCAACGCCTTCATGATGGTCCTCTCACGTATGGTTTTCTCGGGATCCGCCGTGGCGCTTGCACCCCGCGGATACGCCGCAGAAACGGCGCAAGGAACGTGCCCCTAGTCGCGGAGCCCCAGCACGGCGTTCAGGAGGAAGGAAATGACCGATACCGCCAGCGCGATGCCGATGGCGGTGCCGAACCCTGCCAGCTGAAAGCCGTCGA
>JAEUMX010000182.1 GCA_016791285.1 Burkholderiales bacterium | reverse complement strand
ACGATCCGGTCGTAGCACGACAACACCCCATACAACCGGCTGCGATATCGCTCCGTCAGCAACTGCATCATCGCCGCCTCCGCTTGCCTGGATGTGTCCCCACTACTTTATCTTGTTTGGTTCCGGCTACGCCGGCTTAGGCAAGGCGAAGTCATGCGTGTTTCCCGAGGGAGATCGAGGTACTCCACAAAGGTTTTGCCTTCGATCGGCTTCGAGCCGACAACTTACGAACCCTTCGCCCTATGGGCGAGGACCGCGACCGCATAGCGAATTGACCCGAGTGGGCAGACCCATCCTCAAGACATGCCTTGAGTCGCTTCGGACCGTTTGCTCGCGTTTGAGAGAACGAGGAGCATGGCTTTCATTTGTACTTGGCTGTGTACTCCTTATGACTGGCTGGTTCGTATTGGAGCCGTTCCGTCACCCCTACGTGAGAATTCCGGGAAACGCGGTCCTGTTCGACTTGGACTGCGTACCGCAGCAACTGAGTTTCGAGGTGAGAAGACAGCAGGTGCAAGTGAGTGCCGCGTATCTCTTGCTGCAGGGACTCGGGGCGCCAGACAAAAGGGTCCAGGGGAAATATAAAGTTCAAGGCTCCGATCAGGCTCACGTGCAAATTGATGCCGATGATCAAACGGTGCGCTCCGCGATGAGTGCTTTTCGTGGCCAGCTCAAATTGCAGTACGTCGTGCGTTTTCAACGTTTGCCTTTCATCGATCTTCAGCGCGTTCAGGTAACGTCGCAGAAGGGATCTGGCCAAGGCTTGTGCCCTGAGAGGAGCTTTGAGGGAACTCAACTTCTCGAAAGGCTTCCGTATCAGAACGTGCGGCTAATGCGATTCGATCTGATTCAGGAACACTTGAGCGATCTCATCTTGAGGCTTAACGAGACACTCGGAAATCTGCTAATCGCCGCGATGGTTATCTCGGCTATCTGGCTGTTTGGGATACTGGCAAAAGGGCTTCGCTTAGTCTATTTCACGCCCGACACTGCACTTAAGCAGGCGGTGGAAAAACGGACCAAGGAAGTCGACCGGGCTCTCGCGGCGCGGGGGCCTGCTGACGTAATAGTCGCCGACTACAGGTTGCTCTATGGACGTCTTGCTTTTGCACGCGCTACAGGACCCGCTCTCGGATTTGCGCTGACGGTCGCGTCACTGGTTGCGGCGCTCCATCCAGCCGTGCAGGCGGAGCAGGACGCATTCCGCTTCGTATCCTCGCTGCAAATTGCGATGGTGGCAACGCTTATAGGATTGGTGATTCGCATTGTGGCTGAATTCGCAATCCGGCTTCATCGCAGCTCCGCTTACCATCAGATTGCACTGTTCCAATCGTCCTCGAATACGCAGGACGATTCCGTGCAAACGTCGTAGCAGAGGTTTGTGTTCTTTTATGAAAGTGTTAGATCCTATAGAGAACTTACCTGCCGAGAGCGAGGATGATTCGTCGTTCGTGTCGATGGCTGATTTTCTTTCACTGATCTCGCTGTCATTTATCTACATGGCAATTGTGTTTGGCACCCCGATGGCAGCACGTGATTCGGTGGAAGCGGTACAATCGGAACGGGTAAAAGCGGGCCCGGGTATCCCGCGCGAAGCAAGTAAAGCGTACGTCGCGTTTCTTACAAACAACAGCGGTGTCCTGCTCGTAAGGGTTGTTCCACCATACGGTGCTCCGACTCAAGAACGAATGGTCTTATTGTTAGAAGGTGATTCCCTCTCTACGGTCGAGTGGGTAGCGAACATATTGACGACAGGGCCGGCGCCCGAAGAGGTTATTCTGTTTCTGCCGGCCGATGAAGGTCGTAAGGAAGTGCATTCGCTTTTTGTTGAGATTAGCCGTCGACTAGAACGAACGTACCGCGTGCGCCATATCCTTTGAAACCATGTGTGCTCTTGTTGATCTCGATGTGCATGTAAACTCGGTAGGCCTGTGGAAGGACGATCGGAACGAAAGACCATTGTTCATCAACGCTGCGCTAGCAGCAGAGACGCCCAACGATGATGCTGACGTTAGGCTCGATGAGAACACCCTATCCTTGTTGCTCTCCTTCCTGGGGTACTTCGCTGTTGGCGCGCTTTCCGCTGGAGTACTTCTGACCGCTGTATCGTTTCTCGGTGGCCCGCCGACTTGGTCGCGTCGTAGTCACGAAGATCGCAGTGTGTACGCCACGGTTGACTTGCCCACAGTTGTAACCGACCCCGATGCAGCGGCGACGGCGGGGGGTGATCCGGACTTCCGAGGCACCCTGGCGGCGCCGAGGGGGCTTAGGTTGATGCCGCGTTAGACTATTCGTTCTCCCGCGCATCGCCAACCAATAGGTCGGATCTTGCCTCTCGGATGACGGAGGCTTGCCGTTCCCCCGTAATGCTCCGCCCGCTATCGATCCGCTCTGCCGAGCGCGCTGCTAAACGTCAGGAAGCGGCTATTCGTTTGTTCGAGGGCAAGTGGCTCTTTCGGGCCGAACCTAGTCTTTCAGCAGAACGCACCTCGAAGTCAGAGACGTGGTCTGTCAGGCCAAGGCCCGTCAAGGACATTTTACGCCCCCGCGGCCTTCGCTTTCGCGACCACCACCAGCCCGCTCGGCTTGATCTTGTCGGCGATCACGCGACCCATCCGCGCGCGATGGCCGGCGTGGTGGGCGAGGTCGTCGCCGGAGATGTTCACGGTCTTGTCGCGCCCGCCGCGGCCGGTGCCGATCACCGTGAGCTTGCGCTGATCCGAGACCGCGACCGCCACCAGCTTCTCGCCTTGCTCCAGCCCCATGACGATCACGCCGCGGCCTTTCGCGAGCTCGCGCATCTCGGCGATGGAGAAGAGCAGCAGTCGCCCCTGCTCGGATACCGCGGCGACGTAGTTGCCAGGCGCGTCGTCGAAGAGGAAGGGCGGCAGCGGCTCCTGGCCTGCCTCCAGTGCCATGAACTCCTTGCCGGCGCGCTTCTTCGCCAGCAGGTCGCCGAACTTCGCGATGAAACCGTAGCCTCCGCTGGAGGCGACGAGCAGCTTGGATTCCGGTTTCGCGACGATCATGTGGCGCATCTGAGCACCGCCCTGCACGTCCACCAGCGATGACACCGGCGCGCCGTCGCCTCGCCCCGGCGGCAGCTCGCCCGCTTCGAGCGTGTAGGCGCGCCCCATCGAGTCGAGGAACACGACCGGGTCGACCGTGCGGCACTCTGCGACAGCAGCCAGTCCGTCGCCTTCCTTGAACGAGAGCGCGCCGACATCGATGTCCCAGCCCTGTCGCGCCCGTACCCAGCCCTTCTTCGAGAAGATCACG
>JAEUMX010000482.1 GCA_016791285.1 Burkholderiales bacterium | reverse complement strand
GAGATCGCCCGTCCACAGCGTGCCCGTTTTCGGGTCGTAGACCGTGAGGTCGTTGTCCGTGTGGGCGGTCGGCCACGCCCGCAATTGCAGGGTCCGCCCGCCGAGGTCGAGGTCGAGGCGATCCTGCACGACGAGGGTGGGCGGGACGAGCGTGCTGCCCGCTGCCGTGGCCCGCAGATTCCGGTCGAGAGCATTTGCGTACACCGGGCCGCGGGTGGCCATCGCCGCGGGTAGCTTGTGATGTCCGACGTAGGTGGGTTGGTCGGCCGCGAAGGCCGCGTTGCCGAAGATGTGATCCGGGTGGACGTGGGAGTTGATCACGTAGCAGACCGGCTTGTCGGTCCTCGCCGTCACCGCCTGCCGCAGCGCATCGCCCAGCAGCTTCGTGCCGCCGCTGTCGATCACCGCGACGCACTTCTCCCCGACCACGAACCCGATATTGGCGATGCCGCCGAAGTTCTGCGGCGTCATGTCCTCCTGGACGCCCGGGTGGAGGAAGACACCGGGTGCGATCTCGCGCATTTCGAGCGGAGCGGGGTCTGCGGCATGGAGGGTGGCGGGGAGAAGGATTCCGCAAAGGGTCAGGAGAGCAGCGACGCAGACGCGGCGCAGCGAAGGTGCGAAGCGCACGCGCCGGTAAGGGGGCGATGAGAGGGTGGTCTGCGTGCTCGACATATGGCGTATAGGGTGGCCGCGGCGGCACAGCGCGACGAGCCGGAGTGTACAACAGCGGCGCAGCGTGGCCCCGTCGAGTCATGTCCGATAGACATCGGGCTACTATATTGCTACGATGCAATATATGTGCGCCACGCTGCTGGCACACGCGAAGGAAATCCGCGACGACGGTTCCATAGTCGAGATCGTGATCTGGGAGCTTCCCGACTCGCTACCGCCAAGTTCGCACCGCTTCAAGTACCGGCTGTACTACGGTGCGGCAGGCGTGAGCCGGGTGCGGTACGACAATGAACGCGGAAAGGGCGATCACCGGCACTTGGGCGAGCAGGAGTACGGTTACGTCTTCACGTCGATCGAGAAACTGCTTGAAGACTTCCAATCCGACGTCGAGCAGTGGGGGCAACCATGAAGGCAATCATCGAGGTATCCCGCAGGGGCTCAGTGTTCCGGGCCGCGACAGAGCAGCTTGCAGCCGCGCGGCAGGGGGTTGCCCCGGACTTTCGGTTGAGCTTTGAGTCCGCGCGGTCTCTGTTTGCGGAACTGACGCCGGCACGCCTGGACCTGCTCGGCACCTTGCGCCAAGTGGGTCCGTGCAGCGTCTACGCGCTTGCCAAGGCGGCCGAACGCAACTACTCGAACGTTCACACCGACACGACACGCCTCGAAGAACTGGGGCTCATAGAACGCTCGGAAGACGGCAGCATCTCGGTGCCGTTCGAGGCCGTGGAGATCGTGGTACCGCTGGCGCAGGTGGCGTAGCGCAGTGCTGAACGTGCAGCTCAACAACTGGTACTATATCCACACTTTGTCGCTTTACCCCTTGGACGGCTTATGCCTCGTTGCCAATTTTGTCACCAAGATCTCCTACTTCGCAATTCTCACATCGTGCCCGAGTTCCTTTACGATGGTCTCTATAACGCGAACCACCAGATGATAGGGATTCATGGTCGCGGCTCGAAAGGTCGGAAAGTTCTCCACAAGGGGATTCGTGAGCGCCTTTTCTGCGAAGCGTGCGAGCAACACTTCAATGAACACTTCGAAAAGCCGTGTCGCGAGTCGTGGGTCCGCAACGACACAGTAGCGCAGGAATCTTGCCTTGCCTAAGAGGGGCCCATGGACCAACACGCGAGCCACGCGAAGAGCGACGATGAGGCCGTATAGAATGACGAGCATGAACTGGCAAGAGCGAATCTCGGTGAATCCTGCCGTGCGCAGCGGAAAGCCGTGCATCAAGGGCACGCGGATTACCGTCTACGACGTGCTCGAGTACCTTGCCGGTGGGATGACCGAGGAGCAGGTCCTGGTCGATTTCCCGGATCTCACGCGCGAGGATATCCGTGCCTGCTTCGGGTTCGCTGCCGCCCGTGAGCGACGCTTGACGAACTCCGTGGCGTGAAGATTCTCTTCGACGAGAATCTGAGTCCTGCGCTAGTCTCGGTGTTAGCCCTCGATTACCCCGGCAGCACCCATGTCAGGGAGGTCGATCTGCGTGGGGCGCCCGATTCCGTGATCTGGGAGTACGCCCGCACTCAGGGTTTCGCGATTGCCTCCAAGGATACCGACTTCCGAGAACGCAGCTTCGTTGAAGGTTTCCCTCCGAAGGTCATCTGGCTCGATGTCGGCAACGCGGGAACGGCGCAGATCGCGGCATTGCTTCGCAGCGAGCGCCAGCGGGCGCTTCGCGCAGTCGACCGATGCATCGCTTCTCATCCTCTCGATCGGCGCCCGCGCGGTCTAAGGGTGCATGATCTCGCTGACGAAGCAGCGTAGCCGTCGGTGGCTCGCTTCGCGACCGTCATCATTGCTTTCCACTGCTCTCACTTGCCGGGCTTCCCGTCCCCTGCCGATCGCCGCTAAGATGCGCTCACCATGCGCGCTCTCGCGAGGTTTGTCCCCGTTGCCTGTCTGCTGGTCTGCCATCTCTTTACCGCAACGGGGTGCGGCTTCCGGACGTATGAGCCGAAGCCCCTCGACCCCGCGCGCACCGCGACCGAGCTGAACGCGCGCTCCCTAAACGCGCCGGGGCTGCGGGACTATCTGGCACAGCGCGGCGTTGCGGTCGATCCCTGGCCGCGCACGGATTGGACGCTCGCCGAGCTCACCTGGGTCGCGCTCTATCACGCGCCGGAGCTCGACATCGCGCGCTCGCAGGTGGCGGTGGCACGCGCCGGCGAGGTGACCGCGGCGCAGCGCCCAAACCCTGCCGTCCGGGTCGAGGGGCAGCACCACAGCGATACGACCCTCGACAAGTCGTCCCCCTGGACCGTCGGCCTCGTCGTCGACATACCGATCGTGACCGGCGGCAAGCGCGAGGCGCGGATCGCCCAAGCTGCCGCGTTGTCGGAAGGGGCGCTGCTCGATCTCGCAGCAGCGGCGTGGCAGACACGCAGCCGCGTGCAAGGCCGCTACATCGACTACTACGCAGCGGCGGAAGACGCACGCCTCTGCCGCACTGAAGTCGCACTCCGGCAGGAGGAGCTCGCGCTCCTCGATCGGCGGCTGGACCGCGGTTACGCGTCGGCGCCCGAGACCGCCGCCGCCCGCACCCGCCTCGCCGAATCGCGGCTCGCGGCGGCGCGTGCCGATGCCCGCTTGCAGGACGCCCAGGCGGGACTCGCGCAGGCGCTCGGCGTGCCGCTCGACGATGTACGCGCACTGTCGCTCTCGTTCACCGATCTCAAGACTGCGCCGTTGGCCCACAGCGCGGCAGACCTGCGCAGCACGGCACTGCAGAACCGGCTCGATATCCGTCGCGGCCTTGCCGACTACGCGGCTGCCGAGGCAGTGCTGCGGCTGGAAATCGCCCGCCAGTACCCGGACGTGATCCTGCGGCCCGGCTACATCTGGGACCAGGGCGATCGCATCTGGGCGCTGGGATCGATCCTGCTGCTTCCGCTGGCGAACCGCAACGAAGGGCCGATCCAGGAGGCGGAAGCGCGCCGCACCCTCGAAGCAGACCGTTTCCTCGCGCTGCAGGCGCGGACGATCACGACGCTGGACGCGCGCCGCGCTGGCTACGAGGCCGCGCTCTCGGAGATCGCCGCTGCCGCGGCGGTGCGACGCGATGCGCTCGAGCGGACCACGCGCACGGAACAGCGCTTCGCCGCGGGCGATGCCGACCGTCTGGAACGGACCAGGATGCGGCTCGAGTCGGTGGCCGTGGAACGCGCCGCCCTCGCAAGCCGGGTGCGCGGACTGCAAACCTGGGCGCAGCTCGAAGACGCTGTGCAGGCGCCCCTCGACGGCACGCCAGCGCCCGTCGCCGATTCGCTGCAACCCCGGATCGCGGTCGACGCCCTATGACGACGGCGCGTCGCCCCCTGCTACCCTGGGTCCTCGGCGCGATCATCGTCCTGCTCGCTGCGGCGCTCGTCTACACGGCGCGCGACGAGCTCGCTCCGGCGGAGGAAAAACGGGAAGAATCCGCGCCACGTGTCAGCGGCCTCCAGTTGAAGATCTCGGACGAGGCGCAGGGAGCGGCCGGTATCCGCACGGCCCCCCTCGCTTCGGCGAAGTACGCGCCGGTGGTCGAGGTGCTCGGCGTGGTCATCAACCCGGCGCCGCTGGTGGAACTGCGCGCGCGGCTCCTCACGGTGCGAGCCGAAGCCGATGCGGTGCGTGCTGCGGTGCGTTTCAGCGGGCAGGAGCGCGACCGGCTGGAGGCGCTGTACGAGGACGATCGCAACGTGTCGCGGCGGGCGGTGCAGTCGGCAAACGCGACGCTGCGCGGCGACGAGGCGCGCGTGATCGCGCTCGAGCGCAGCGCCACGGGGCTGCAGGAATCGCTGCGGGCGCAATGGGGGGACGCGATCGCGCGCCTAGCCACCGATCCAAGCGGATCGTTCTTCCAGGAGCTTGCGGCTCAGCGCGCGCTGCTGGTGCAGCTTACGCTGCCGTCGGGTGTGGAGCCGCCCGCGGTGGGAACGAAGGTGGCGATCAGCTCGCTC
>JAEUMX010000477.1 GCA_016791285.1 Burkholderiales bacterium | reverse complement strand
GCCGGTGCCGCCACCGCCGCCGGTGGTAGCCCCGCCGCCGCCCCCGCCGCCGCCCCCGCCGCCCGCACCGCCGCCGGCGAAGCTGCTGCCGAAGAAGTTCGATTTCTCGGCCGACGTGCTGTTCGACTTCGACAAGTACGCGTTGAAGCCGAAGGGCATCGAGCTGCTCGACGAACTGGCGGCCACGCTGCAAGGGGCGACGTTCGACAGCATCATCGCCATCGGCCACACCGATCCGATCGGCAGCAAGGCTTACAACCAGAAGCTCTCGGAGCGGCGTGCCGATACCGTCAAGCAATACCTGACGAGCAAGGGCATTGCATCGGATCGCATCTCGGCATCCGGCAAGGGCATGTCCGAGCTGAAGGTGACGATGGCAGACTGCAAGTCCTCGAAGGGTCGCAAGGCCTTGATCGAGTGCCTGCAGCCGAACCGTCGGGTGGACATCAACGTGAGCGGGACGAAGCCGCAATAATCTCCCGTTCGAAAGCACTCCAGGAGCCCCGCCGCGAGCGGGGCTCTTTTTTTGGGCGGTCGGGTCCTGGGCATGCGGGTTCCCCCTTGCCGAACCGGAAAACCGCTTTATATGGGGAGCGAGGATTTGCTAGAATGGAAAAATCTTGAAAGACAACAAGATGGGCTTGCGGCCCATTTTTTGTTTGTGGCACCGATGCGATGGACCTGCGATCACTGCTCGACGGATTACTGCCAGGACTGGGCTATCAGCTCGCGGACATCGAGCTGGCCAACCACGGCAGGCATCTGCGCGTGTTCATCGACAAGGCGGAGGGAATCACCATCGACGATTGCGTGAAGGTCAGCAACCACCTGTCGCGGGTGTTCGCTGTGGAGAACATCGACTACGACCGCCTGGAGGTTTCTTCGCCGGGGCTGGACCGTCCCTTGAGGCGACGGGACGACTTCTCGCGCTTCGCCGGGGAGCAGGTACAGGTTCGCATGCGCACGCCGCTCGCGGGCCGCAGAAACTTCGCCGGCATCTTGCGCGGCCTGGACGGGGATCACCTCAGCATCGAGGTGGATGGCAAGCTCGTGTCGCTCGAGTTCCAGGATCTGGATCGAGCGCGGCTCGTTCCCAGGGTATGAAGCGGGGAAGCTCATGAGTCGGGAAATTTTGCTGCTGGTGGACGCGCTGGCGCGCGAGAAGAACGTGAGCCGCGACGTGGTGTTCGCCGCGCTCGAGCAGGCGCTCGCGTCGGCGACGAAGAAGCGTTTCAGCGAAGACGTGGATGTGCGGGTGGAAATCGACCGCAACACAGGGGATTATCAGTCCTTCCGCCGGTGGCAGGTGGTGGCGGACGAGGCGATGGAATTCCCGCCGATCCAGATCGCGCTGAGCGAAGCACTGAAGCGTAGCGAGGACATCCAGCTCGAGGCGTTCGTCGAAGACCCGCTGGAGCCGGTTGAATTCGGGCGCATCGGGGCGCAGGCGGCGAAGCAGGTGATCCTGCAGAAAATCCGCGACGCCGAGCGCGAGCAGATCCTGCAGGATTTCCTCGCCCGCAAGGAGCACCTCGTCACCGGCATGATCAAGCGCATGGAGCGCGGCAACGCGATCATCGAGTCGGGGCGGGTCGAGGCGGTACTGCCGCGCGATCAGATGATCCCGAAGGAGAACCTCCGCGTCGGCGATCGCGTGCGGGCGTTCCTGATGAAGATCGATCGCACGGCACGCGGTCCACATCTGATCCTGTCGCGCACCGCGCCGGAGTTTCTGGTGAAGCTCTTCGAGCTGGAGGTGCCCGAGATCGAGGAGGGGCTGCTCGAGATCAAGGCAGCGGCGCGTGACCCGGGCTCGCGCGCCAAGATCGCGGTGAAGTCCAACGATCAGCGCATCGACCCGATCGGCACCTGCGTCGGCCTGCGAGGGTCGCGTGTGCAGGCAGTGACCGGGGAGCTTGCGGGTGAGCGGGTGGACATCATCCTGTGGTCGCCTGACCCCGCGCAGTTCGTGATCAACGCGCTCGCCCCGGCGGAGGTGTCGAGTATCGTGGTCGACGAGGAAAAGCACAGCATGGACATCGTCGTCGACGAGGAAAACCTGGCCCAGGCGATCGGGCGCACCGGCCAGAACGTCCGGCTCGCGAGCGAGCTCACCGGGTGGGAGCTCAACCTCATGACCGAGGAGGAGTCTCACCGCAAGACCGAGGAGGAGCTCGTTGTCATCACGAACCTCTTCATGGCGAAGCTCGATGTCGACGCGGAGGTGGCGGAGATTCTCGCGCGCGAGGGCTTCAGCACGCTCGAAGAGATCGCCTACGTGCCCGTGACGGAGCTCATGGAGATCGAAGCCTTCGACGAGGACACGGTCAACGAACTGCGCAGCCGGGCGCGCAACGCGGTCCTGACGCAGGCGATCGCCTCGGAGGAGGCGGTGGAGAGCGTCGCGGAAGATCTGCTGTCGCTGGAGGGAATGGACGGCGCGACGGCGCGGGTGCTCGCCTCGAAGGGCGTGACGACACAGGAGGATCTCGCGGATCTCGCGGTCGACGACTTGATCGAGCTGACGGGCATGGACGAGGAACGGGCGAAGCGGTTGATCATGACCGCGCGCGCCCCTTGGTTTGCGGAATGAACAGGTAGCACCGGGGGTTTCGAATGGCACAGATGAGCGTCGCGCAGTTTGCTACCGAGCTGAAGATGGATCCCGCGCGCCTCCTGGAGCAGCTGCAGTCGGCGGGCGTCGTCAAGAAGCTCACCGAAGACACGCTGACAGAGCAGGACAAGACGCGCCTGCTCGACTACCTGCACCGGGTCCACGGTGGCGGCGAGGCGCGCAAGAAGATCACCGTCACGCGCAAGCAGACGACCGAGATCAAGAAAGCGGACAGCACCGGCAAGGCCCGCACCATCCAGGTCGAAGTGCGGCGCAAGCGTGTCTTCGTGAAGCGGGATGCGTCCGCCCCAGCGCCGGAGGTCGAAACCGCGGCCGAGACTGCGGTCGCGGCGGAAGCGCCGGTCGTGAGCGCGGACGAGCAGGCCTTGCGCGAGGAGGAAGCGCGCCGCCAAGCAGAGCTGATCGCACGCCAGAGCGAGGACGCCCGGGCGCGCCAGCAACAGGAACAGGAACAGGAACGCAAGCGGAAAGAGCAGGAAGAGCTCGAGCAGAAGGCAGCGGCAGCCCGCCAGACCGAAGCGGTAGCTCCGGCGGCGCCGGTAGCCCAAGGCGCCACCGCGCCTGCCGCTGGCGCGCCGGCCGGGACCGAAGGCACCCTGCACAAGCCGGCGCTCAAGCCCGGCGAGAAGAAGCCCGAGAAAAAGGCGGAAAAGAAGGTGACGCGGCAGGTCGCCTGGACCGACGACAGCGCGCGCCGTCGCGCCATCAAAACGCGCGGCGACAGCGGGGGCGGCGATGGCTGGCGTACCCACAAGGCGGGCGCCAGGGGACGGTCCGAGGAGCGCGGCTCGCACGCCTTTTCGCTGCCGACCGAGCCCATGGTGCACGAGGTTCTGGTGCCCGAAACCATCACCGTGGCGGCGCTCGCGCAACGAATGTCCGTCAAGGCCGCGGAGGTCATCAAGGCGCTGATGAAGCTCGGCCAGATGGTGACCATCAATCAGGTGCTGGACCAGGAATCCGCCATGATCGTGGTCGAAGAGCTCGGGCACGTGGCGAAGCCCGCCAAGCTCGATGACCCCGAAGCGTTCCTCGCGGAGGCACCCGGCGAGAAGGAAGTGACGCTCGAGCCGCGAGCGCCGGTGGTGACGGTGATGGGGCACGTCGATCACGGCAAGACCTCGCTCCTCGACTATGTGCGCCGCACGCGGGTAGCGAGCGGCGAGGCCGGGGGCATCACCCAGCATATCGGCGCCTATCACGTCGAGACGCCGCGCGGCACGGTCACGTTCCTCGACACGCCGGGCCACGAGGCCTTCACCGCCATGCGCGCACGCGGCGCGAAAGTGACCGACCTGGTGGTGCTGGTGGTGGCTGCCGATGACGGTGTGATGCCGCAGACGATCGAGGCCGTGCATCATGCCAGAGCGGCGAAGGTGCCGGTGGTGGTGGCGGTCAACAAGATCGACAAGCCCGAGGCGAATCCGGAACGCATCAAGCAGGAGCTGTCCGGGCAAGGCGTCGTGGCGGAGGAATGGGGTGGCGACACCATGTTCGTGGAGGTCTCGGCCAAGACCGGAGAGGGCATCGATCGGCTGCTCGAAAGCGTGTTGCTGCAGGCGGAGGTGCTGGAGCTCAAGGCATCGCGCGACACCCCCGCCAAGGGGTTCGTCATCGAGGCGCGGCTCGACAAGGGCCGGGGTCCGGTGGCGACGGTGCTGGTGCAGTCCGGAACCCTGCGTCGCGGCGATATCGTCCTCGCGGGTGCGGCGTACGGCCGGGTCCGGGCCATGCTCGACGAGGCCGCGCGCAGCGTCGATGCCGCCGGCCCGTCCATCCCCGTCGAGATTCAGGGATTGTCCGAGGTACCGACTGCCGGCGAGGAATTCGTCGTGCTGAACGATGAACGCAAGGCGCGGGAGATCGCGCTCTTCCGCCAGGGCAAGTTCCGCGACGTCAAGCTTGCCAAACAGCAGTCGATCAAGCTCGAGAGCATGTTCGAGCAGATGGGCGAGGGCGGCATCAAGACCCTCTCTCTCGTGATCAAGGCGGACGTGCAGGGCTCTTACGAGGCGCTCGCCCACGCCCTGCAGCGGCTCTCCACCGACGAGGTCAAGGTCAACATCATCCACAGCGGCGTGGGCGCCATCACCGAGTCGGACATCAACCTCGCGCTTGCTTCGAACGCGGTGGTCATCGGCTTCAACACCCGGCCGGATGCGACGGCGCGCAAGCTGATCGGTACCAGCAACATCGACGTGCGCTACTACAACGTCATCTACGACGCGGTCGACGAAGTGCGCGCGGCCCTCTCCGGCATGCTCGCGCCCGAGCGGAAGGAGCGCGTGATCGGCCTCGTCGAGATCCGCCAGGTGTTCCGGATCTCGAAGGTCGGCAGCGTTGCCGGGTGCTATGTGCTCGATGGCGTGGTCAAGCGCCATGCGGGGTTGCGGCTGTTGCGCGAAGGGGTGGTCGTCTTCACCGGGGAACTCGATTCGCTCAAGCGGTTCAAGGACGACGTGCGCGAGGTCAAGGCCGGCTTCGAATGCGGGCTTTCGCTCAAGGGCTACAACGATATCCAGGAAGGCGACCAGCTCGAGTTCTTCGAAGTGGTCGAGATTGCGCGGACGCTCTGATGGTGCTCGTGCCGCCCGCGGGCGGGCGTCAGTGTCACCGCCATGCCACGTAACGCACCGCGGTTGCGTCGCATCGCGGACCAGATTCAGCGCGAGCTGGCAGAGCTTATCCGCCTCGAGGTGAAGGATCCGCGGGTCGGCATGGTCACGCTCACGGATGTCGAGGTGACCGCGGATTGCGCTCACGCCAAGGTCTACTTCACACTGCTCGGCTCCGAGCAGGCGCTGCGCGAGACCGAGCAGGCGCTGCAGCACGCGGCGGGCTTCCTGCGCACCCAGCTCTCGCATCGCCTGCGCCTGCGCACGGTGCCGCAGCTGCGCTTCGTCTACGATGCGTCGGTCGAGCGGGGCGCTCGGCTGTCCCGACTCATCGACGAGGCGGTGCAAGCGGCGCCGCCCGATGAGGAGGCGGAAAGGTAGCGCTGCGCGCTGCTCGCGCGCCGCTTGCCGGCGGTCCCGATCCTGACCATGACATTCGCGAACATCGACGGCGTGCTGCTGCTGGACAAGCCCGCCGGCATCACTTCCAATGCGGCGCTCCAGGCCGCGCGACGCATGCTGGGCGCGCGCAAGGCCGGGCACGGCGGCACCCTCGATCCCTTGGCAACGGGTCTGCTCACGCTCTCGTTCGGCGAAGCGACCAAGTTCTCGGGCATGCTGCTGGAGGCGGCAAAGACCTACGCTGCCGAGATTGCGCTCGGTGTCACGACCAGCACCGGCGATGCCGAAGGGGCGGTGATCGAGCGGCGCCCGGTGGCGGTGGACGACAGCGAGCTCAGTGCGGCGCTCGCGAGCTTCGTCGGGGGCTACGAGCAGCTGCCGCCCGCATTCAGCGCGCTCAAGTACCGCGGGCGGCCACTGTACGAGTATGCGCGCGCGGGGCAGGAGGCACCGCGGGTGCCGCGGCGCGTGGAGATCTCCGAGCTCGTGCTGGACGGGCGCGAGTCAGACCTGTTTCGCGTCACGGTGACCTGTGGCAAGGGCACTTACATCCGGAGTCTGGCCGAGGATATCGGTGCGCGGCTCGGGTGCGGAGCGCATCTGGCTGGCTTGCGACGGCTCGCGAGCGGCGGCTTCGCGGTCGCCGACGCAGTCACGCTGCAGGTGCTCGAGGCCGAAGCGCTGGAAGCGCGGCGGGCGCGCCTGCTGCCTCCCGAATCCCCGCTGCTGTCATTGCCGCACGTGGCGCTTCCCGCGGAAGCGGCGGCCTGCCTGCTGCAGGGGCAACGGACCGGCGCCGTCGCCGGTACCCCGGTCGGGCTTGTGCGCCTCTACGTCGACGCGATTCCGAGGCGCTTCATGGGCTTGGGCGAGGTGACCGCCGCGGGCGAACTGCTGCCGCGACGACTGATCGCGGTCGAGTCGGGTCGCCGACCGACCCGGGCGGGATCTGCGTCATGATCCGCGAACCGCGCTTAACTTGTGGGCTGGCAAAGGAAAAAGGTAAAATTCAAAATTTGGATCGGAGGGCGTAACAATGGCTGTCAGTAGCGCGCAGAAGGCGCAGGTCGTTCAGGACTACCAGCGCGCGCAGGGCGACACCGGGTCGCCGGAGGTGCAGGTCGCGCTCCTTACGGCGCGCATCAACGATCTCACCGAGCATTTCAAGATCAACACCAAGGATCATCACTCCCGCCGCGGCTTGCTCAAGCTCGTGAGCCAGCGACGCAAGCTGCTCGACTATCTCAAGGGCACCAATGCCGACGGCTACCGCAAGCTGATCGAACGTCTCGGCATCCGCAAGTAGTAACGCCGTTCCGTCGGGGTGCGGGCCCCGGCGTCACCGAATACCACCGCCTCGGGCGCGCAGACATAAGGAAGTCACTTGAGTCACACGAAGAAGGTTATCGCCTACGGGCGCCATCAACTGACCATCGAGACCGGCGAGATCGCGCGCCAGGCTCACGGTGCCGTCATGGTGAGCATAGACGAGACGGTGGTGCTGGTCACCGCGGTTGGTGTGAAGGAAGTCAGGCAGGGACAGGAATTCTTTCCGCTTACCGTCGACTATCAGGAACGCACGTATGCCGCCGGCAAGATTCCCGGCGGCTTTTTCAAGCGCGAAGGCCGTCCGAGCGAAAAGGAGATCCTCACCTCCAGGCTGATCGACCGCCCGATCCGGCCGCTGTTCCCCGAGGGGTTCTTCAACGAAGTACAGATCGTCGCGACAGTGGTCTCGTCCAATCCGGAGGTCGATGCGGACATCCCGGCGATGATCGGCGCTTCTGCCGCCCTCGCGTTGTCGGGCATTCCTTTCAACGGACCCATCGGCGCCGCGCGCGTGGGTTACCTGGACGGCGCCTATGTGCTCAATCCCACGGCGAGCGAGCTCAAGACATCGCAGTTGAACTTGGTCGTTGCCGGCACCGGTCAGGCTGTGCTGATGGTGGAGTCCGAAGCGGCGGAACTGCCGGAGGAAGTGATGCTGGGCGCGGTCGTTTACGGCCACGAGCAGATGCGTGCGGTGATCGACGCCATCAACGACCTCGCCGACGAAGCCGGGAAACCGCTGTGGGACTGGACGCCTCCCGAGATCGCGCCCGAGTTGCGCGCCCGGGTCGCCGAGCTGGCCGAGTCCGATCTGCGCACCGCCTACGCCATCAAGCAGAAACAGGCGCGCAGCGGCAGAGTGGACGAGATCCGCGACCACGTGCTTGCGGCGCTCGTCGGGGATGCGCCGGAGGCGCCTTCCTCGAACACCGTGAAGGGGCTGTTCAGCGATCTCGAGGCGAAGATCGTGCGCAGCCAGATTCTCGACGGCGAGCCGCGCATCGATGGCCGTGACACGCGCACCGTGCGTCCGATCACGATCCGCACCGGCGTGCTGCCGCGTGCCCACGGTTCCGCGCTCTTCACGCGTGGCGAGACGCAGGCGCTCGTCACGGCAACGCTCGGCACCTCGCGCGACGAGCAGATCATCGACGCGCTGCAGGGCGAGTACACCGAGCGCTTCATGCTCCACTACAACATGCCGCCGTACGCCACCGGCGAGGCAGGCCGCGTCGGTTCACCCAAGCGGCGGGAGATCGGGCACGGTCGGCTCGCAAAGCGCGCGCTGCTCGCCGTGCTGCCGACCGCCGAGGAATTCGGCTACTCGTTCCGCGTGGTGTCCGAGATCACGGAATCCAACGGTTCGAGCTCGATGGCGAGTGTGTGCGGCGGCTGCCTGGCGCTCATGGATGCCGGCGTGCCCTTGAAGGCGCACATCGCGGGCATCGCGATGGGGCTGATCAAGGAGGGCAATCGCTTCGCGGTGCTGACCGACATCCTCGGCGACGAGGATCATCTGGGCGACATGGACTTCAAGGTCGCGGGCAGCGACCGTGGCGTCACCGCGCTGCAGATGGACATCAAGATCAGCGGCATCACCAGGGAGATCATGCACATCGCATTGAGCCAGGCGAAGGAGGCGCGCCTCCTGATTCTGGATCAGATGAAGCAGGCGCTGGTGCAGCCGCGCACGGAGATCTCGAACTATGCGCCGCGCATTCTCACGATGAAGATCAAGGCCGAGAAGATCCGCGACGTGATCGGCAAGGGCGGGGCGGTGATCCGCGCGCTCACCGAGGAGACCGGCACTTCCATAGACATCGCGGAGGACGGCACGATCACCATCGCTGCACCTTCTTCCGAGAACTGCATGGTGGCGAAGAAGCGGATCGAGGACATCACCGCCGAGGTCGAGGTCGGCCGCATCTACGACGGGACCGTGCTCAAGCTGCTCGACTTCGGCGCCATCGTGAGCGTCCTGCCGGGCAAGGATGGCCTGCTGCACATTTCGCAGATCGCGCACGAGCGCGTCGCCGCCGTGTCCGACCATCTGAAGGAAGGGCAGGCGGTGCGGGTCAAGGTGCTCGAAGCCGACGAGAAGGGTCGGCTGCGACTCAGCATGAAGGCGGTCGCCGAGGCGCCCCAGGTGCAGCAGTCCTGACGCGCGACAGTCTTCCGCTCTCACAAAAACATTCGGGCGACCTTGCGTCGCCCGAATTGCTTTGGGACCCTTGGCGGCGGGGCGACCCGCACCCGCGCGGCATCTCTTACTTGGCGACCTGTCTTTCCCTGAGTTCGTCGAGGGTCTTGCAATCGATGCAAAGCGTCGCCGTGGGGCGTGCCTCGAGCCGCTTCAGACCGATCTCGATGCCGCAGCTTTCGCAATAGCCGTATTCGCCCGCGTCGATCTTCGCGATGGTCTCGTCGATCTTCTTGATCAGCTTTCGCTCGCGGTCGCGGTTACGCAGCTCCAGAGCTATGTCGGATTCCTGGCTGGCACGGTCGTTGGGATCGGCGAAGATCGTGGCTTCGTCCTGCATGGTATGAACGGTGCGGTCGATATCCTGGCTGAGCTCGACCTTGAGTGCTTCCAGAATCTCCTTGAAATGCGAGAGCTGGCGTGGGTTCATGTACTCCTCACCCTTCTTCGGCACGTAGGCGGGAACGGCCTTTTTCAACTCTGCTGCCATGAGGTCGATATCCTCGAAAAAAATGCCTCTAGATACCAGAAATCCCGGGGCCGGGCAAGCGAGCTTGATGCCAGAACGTAAGAGGGTGCGTCAAATTGACCTTTGACCAGCCGCACGCTATATTCTGCGCCCTTCGGGGTGTAGCGTAGCCTGGTAGCGCGCCTGGTTTGGGGCCAGGATGTCGGGAGTTCGAATCTCTCCACCCCGACCACGTTTTCCCGGATCCGCTCTCAGGCAAGACGGCGGACCGGGATTCTCGCTCGCGTGCCGGCAACGGTTGCGGTGCCCGTAGCTCAACCGGATAGAGCACCAGCCTTCTAAGCTGGGGGTTACAGGTTCGAGTCCTGTCGGGCACGCCAGCGTGGATCGGGCATGGGTCGGGGCGGTTCGTTTTGCTGGCGGTGGTGGCCGTAGCTCAGTTGGTAGAGTCCCGGATTGTGATTCCGGTTGTCGTGGGTTCGAGTCCCATCGGCCACCCCATTATTCAAACACTTACGAAACGTCTCCTGGCGATTCTGTAAGATCAGGAATGCTTTTTGTAAGATCATTTTACCGCTGGTGCTTTTCTGACCGCCCGCCGGTCGTAGGTCTTTGCCGGCATTTGCTCATCGCGATGCCCGGTAAGCTCGCTCGCTTTCCTTCCTTGCTCGATTACGTCGGTCACCGCTTTCGCGCGCAAGTCGTGGAAGTGAAATCGCGTGTTTCCGGCTGCCTCCCAAGCCACCTGTAGACGATTCCACATAGCTTTGAAGCCAGATGCCGTGTAGGGCTGTCCGGCGCGGCTGCAGAAGAGGTACGTACCAGGGAGTTCGCGCGGAAGGTCGAGGCATTCGTTCACGACGCGGCGTAACTCCGGTGTCCAGGTGACCAAGGTGCGGGCACCGCGTTTTCTCTTCGTGAACTCGATGCCTTCGTCGGTGAGTTGCGTCCTGCTCAGCGACAGGATCTGCGATTGGCTCTTGCCGGTCAGATACGCGAGCTGGGCGCCGAGTGCCAGGCGCAGGCCGCCATCGGACCA
>JAEUMX010000169.1 GCA_016791285.1 Burkholderiales bacterium | reverse complement strand
GCGCTCCGTGAACGCGACCGACGCGCTCCCGCCGCGCCTCGTTCCCTCCGCGGCGATGCGCGAGTCGCCGCCGAGTCCGCTGCCGAGCGCCGTCGCCCCCGCCGGCAATGGATCGCTCACCACGACCCAGGTCATGTCCTGGTCGGCCTCGATCTCGAGGCGCACCCGTGCGAGATCGCCGCGGCTCCACGCGCCGGGGGTTTTCTGTTCCACCGGCGTCACCGTCTTGGAGACCCGGTAGCCACTCGCGAGCGGCGCGCGCAGCGGCACCGCGGCGCGACTCAGAACGGTCGCCCACGGTTTGCCGCTCCCGTCCTGCACGAGGCTCATCTCGGCGGCACCCTTCGGCCACGGAAAGTCGAGCGTTGCGCCGTCCGGGGTCCCAGCCCAATCGACGACCTTCGTCGCACCCGGCAGCGATGCCGTGCTCGTGCCCGTCACCGGCTCGCCCTCGAAGCGCGCCGAGAACCGGTCCATCGCCACGACCCCCCACGCGTTCGCCGGTGTCGTGTCCCAGTGGCCGCCACGTTGGCGAGCGAGGGCGCCGCGCGCGATGCGCGCCATATCGACCCGCAACTCAGGATCGTCGAGAGCCGCGATCAACGTGCGATTCGCGTTCACGTCCGGGGACACCATCAGCCACCAGAGCGTGTCGCGGCGCTCGGCAGACAGTGCGAGCAGCGTCCCCTGCAGGGTGAGCCACGAACGCAGGATGCGCCGCGCCTCCGCGAGCCGTTGTTCGCGCTCCGGCACCCCTTGCATCCGCGTCAGCAGGGAGATCCAGTCGAGCAGCGAAGACGTTGGCCAGAGGTTCGGCTCGACCGTGATCGCGTCGAGCAGTCGCGGCGACAGATCCTTCCGATAGCGCGACAGCGCCTCGATCGCCGCCAGCTTGCGCAGCGCGAGGTCCGCGGCGCCGATCTCGGACGGCCGCTGCAACCGACCCGAGACGAACGCCAGCAAGCCGTCGAGCATCCGCTCGCGCGCCGCTTCGGGCAGCGTCCTGTCCGCCTCCTGCGCGATCGAGAGCAGATAGGCCGTCAGCACGTCGCTCCCCCGCCCCATCCCGCTGAAATACATGACCAGGCCATCACCATCGAGGTGCGACGGCAGAGCGTCCGTCACCTGCTGCCAGCGCGTCGCATCGCGCAGCGCGATCGCCTGCGACGCGCGCTGCTCGAGGCAGGTGTACGGAAAGGCGCTCATATACTCGCGCACGCCCGGCAGGTCGCCCGCGATGCGCGGCGAGAGTGTCGCTTGCACGCCACCGCGTCCGGGCAGCGCGTCTCGCGGCGCCTCGATCGGCATGCGCAGGCTCGGCGCGAGCTGCGCGATCGTGCCTTGCAGCGTCGTCACCGGCACCGCGGGCACGACCTGCTGCTCGATCCGGATGGCATCCCGGACTCCGGTTGCGCGCGGATCCACCGCGGTCGTCTGCCACTCGAGCCGCGCTGCGCCGGCGGGCACCGCGAGATCCCAGGCGAGCTCTCTCGCCTCGCCCGGTCCGAGTTTCGCCCGCTGCGCATCGAACTTCGGTGCGGCGAGCACGCTGCCGGCTGCATCGAATCCGCGCACGGTCGGCGTTACCTCGAGCGACAGAGGTTTGTCCGTTGCGTTGCGCACCGTGAACGCGCTCGTCACCCGATCGCCGTCCCGCGCGAGCGGCGGCAGTCCCGAGATCAGCATCACGTCCTGCGTCGTGCGGATGCTCGCTTCGCCGGTGCCGAAAAGCCCCGCGTCCGCGTCGGCGATGGCCACGATGCGAAAGCTCGTGAGCGAATCGTTGAGCGGTATCTCGACCCGCGCCTCGCCGCGCTCGTCGAGCGCAACCCGTCCGCGCCACACGAGCAGCGTCTCGAACAGCTCGCGCACGTTCATGCGCCCGCCGCCGCCCCCCGCCGGCAGCGCCTTGCGGCCATAGTGGCGCTTGCCGATCACTTCCATCTGCGCAGTGGCGGTCTCCACCTCGATGCCGCGCTTGCGCATCATCGCATCCAGCAGGTTCCAGCTCTGGTTCGGCGCGAGCGAGAGCAATCCCTCGTCGACCGCAGCCAGGGCGATCTCGGCGCCGGCGGGGAGCTTGCCGCCGTCGGCCCGTGACGCGCGCACCGTCACGAGCGCCCTGTCGCGCACGCGATAGACCTCGCGCTCCGGTTGCACGATCACCTTGATCTCATGCGCGTGGTATCCGACACCGAGCTCCGCGATGCCGAGGCGGAACGCCGGCTTGCCGAGATCGACCATGGCGGTGGGCTGGATGTCGTCGACGCGGCCGCGCACGGCGAGCACGGAGACGTAGATGTTCGGCGCATGCGCCTCCTTGACGGGGACGTCGACCACGGGCGATTTTCCATCGAGCCGCGTGACAAAGCCGTCGAGCACCCCTTCCCGCTCGACCGTGACGAGCGCGGTCGCCTCGCGAAACGGCATGCGCACCTGCAGGCGCGCCGCCTCTCCCGGCTCGTAGCGCTTGCGCTCGGGCAGCACGTCCATGCGATCGCCGTCCTTCTGGTCGAACCACCACTC
>JAEUMX010000111.1 GCA_016791285.1 Burkholderiales bacterium | reverse complement strand
GCTTCTGGTTCACGCTCACCGGCCCCACCGCCGAGGCGCTGCCGATCGACACCAGGATCACCTTGCGCCCGCGGCTCTCGCGCTGCAGATAGTCGAGGAAATTCACCAGCCGCTGATACTGGAACTGATCCAGCGTGGCCGCGCCTTCGGCGAAGAACAGCGTGATCTGGCCCGTGCCCTGTTCGGCCGAGATCTGTTCCAGCTTCGCGAGCGCGGCCTGCGAGGTCGCGAGTTCCTTGTTCTGCGTGTTCTCGACCTTGCCGAACTGCGTCATCGCGTTGTTGTTGGTGTCGGCGATCTCCTGCGCGAGCGCGGTCGTCTGGCCGGCCGAGGCCCCGCCCAGCATCGTGCCCTTGGGCACCGTGACACTCTCGCCGCCCTGCAGATCGTACGTCTGCGGCTGACCCGCGCAGCCAGCAAGGGCGGCAACGGCGGCAATCGCGGTGACGGAATGTCGCATCGATTTCATGGGTAAGACTCCTTGTTCAAGCTTCGTTGTTGGGAAAGGGGAGTATAGCGGCATATCGGGTCGGGCGAGTCATCTCTCGCGGCTGGCTTCCTGACCGTAGAGGGCGGTGCTGATCGCCTGGAGCAAAGAATCGCCGTCGACGGGCTTGGCCAGGTAGGCCATTGCTCCCAGACCGAGCGCGCGGCTTCGAGACTCGGCAGTGTCGCGACCGGTGATGATAACCACGGGCATCTCCACATGACGCTCGTGGAGCAGTTGCTGAACCTCAAATCCGCTGACTTCTGGCATGTGCAGATCGAGCACCAGACACTCCGGCGACGAGTCGCTCAACGACTTCATGAACTCCGCGCCGGAGGCGAAAGTCTCGGTGGCAAAGCCGGCAGACGAGATCAGACGCATCAGGGCCACCCGGACGTCGGCATCGTCGTCCACGACAGCCACGGTCGGTGGTCTCCCGTGCGACATGGCCCATCATCGCAAGGGCGTGCGTGGGGCTCAACTGGACCTTGGTCTAGGATCGCCTGGTCACCGGCGCGTGCGAACCGGCGCCAGGGCCTGCGCGCCGTCGAGTTTGGCCAGGCTCCTGTCGAACGCGCCGAGCGGCAAGTGACCGGCTTTGCGGGCGATCTCCACACCAGGCAGTCCGAGAAAGCCAGCGCAGGGCGCGCAGTGAAGTTTGCCAGCGCCGAGGCAACAACGTCGGCATCCTGCGGCGTCAGATTCGTGTGGTTGAGCAACAGATCGATCGCCTTTGCGAGCTGTGCAGGAGTTCGCTCGTAGACCGCATCGAGCACCCACAGAGCTTCTGCCAGGACCAGGTGAGACACCCAGGCGCCTTGTTCGACAAACCTTTCCGCGGCATTCACTTGCGCCGCATCGTCGCGCGCCAACAGGCGCACGAGCAGGTTGGTATCAACGGCGCGCATGCTGCTCGCGCATGTGCCTTCTGATACCTTCCTTCACGTTCGACGGTGCTCCCTGTTTGGGCTCGCCTTCGGGGAACAGCGCCCCATGCACATCCACCGAGGTGTGCCGTCCGGCCCTGCGAACGACAACTCCATCATCCCGCTCATCCCATTCGAGGATCGAGCCGGGGCCGACGCCAAGCTTCTTGCGCACTTCGGCTGGAACCGAGATCTGGCCTTGGGCGGTGACTTTGGATTGGGCGAGCACCATGCTGTTACATTACCATGGTAATGGGCACTGCTCAAGCCTCCACCCGGGCGCGCTGCGCCAGCCTGACGAGCTCGGCCACCGAGCGCACGCCGAGCTTCTTCATCAAGTTGCCGCGATGAAACTTGATGGTCTTCTCCCGGGTGCCGAGGTCGGCCGCGATTTGCTTGTTCAGCCGACCCGCGACGACTTGGGTCAGGACCTCGCGTTCGCGGGCGGTCAACACCGCCAATGCGTTCTCGATGCGAGCGCGATCGGCACGCTCCCGCTGCTGCGCGGCAGCCCTCTCGACGGCCCGCGAGACGGCGGCGAGCAGGTCGCTCTGGTCGACGGGCTTGGTGAGAAAGTCCACCGCCCCTTTCTTCATCGCCAGAGCGCAACTCCGGATATCGCCGCGGCCGGTGAGGAACACGATCGGCAGCATCTCCCCGCGCTCTCCGAGCAGTCGCTGGAGGTCGAGGCCCGTCAGGTCCGGCATCGCGAGATCGAGCACGAGGCAGCCCGGAGTTCGAGCGTCATACGAATCGAGAAAAGCCAGGGAGGACGCGAAAGCGGAGACGGCCATGCCTGCCGATACCAGCAGGCGTTCCGTCGCCGCGAGCACCTCGGGGTCGTCGTCGACTACGTACACTGTTGCGGGCTGCATGCGATGTGGCTCAGGGGCCAATGGCTGGAAGCTCCATGATAAATCTAGAACCACCCTCCCGGTTGTTGGTCGCCCACAGTCGCCCACCGTGGGCGTTGACGATCGAGCGGCACACAGCGAGACCCAGACCCATGCCCTGCGGCTTGGTCGAAACGAACGGCTCGAAGATTCGCTCCAGATCTTCGACCGGGATGCCGGTGCCGTGGTCGATGACATTCAGAATGACCTGACCACTCGAGGCGAGCTCGGTGCGGACGTTAAGAGACCGCGGAGGCTGGGCGTCGGCCATCGCGTCGCAGCCGTTGACGAGAAGGTTCAGCAGCACCTGCTGCAGTTGGACACGGTCACCCGAGACCGCGGGAAGCTCGGTTGCGAGCTCGGTGCTCACGCTGACCTGACGGCTGAGCAGGTCGCTGCGCACGAGCGCGAGGACGTCCTGTACTGCGTCGTTCACGTCGACTGCCGAGTATTGGATCTCTTCCTTCTTGAAGAGCGAGCGCAGCCGGGTGATGACCTGCCCTGCCCGTTTGTCGCTCTTCACGATGTCTCGAAGGATCTCCTGCACCTTGTCCAGCTCGGGTGGATCGCGGGCAAGGAAACGCTGCGCCGCCTGGGCATTGCTCAGAATTGCCGACAGCGGCTGGTTCAACTCGTGCGCGAGCGACCCGGACAGTTCTCCGAGCATGGCGACGCGGGCCAGGTGTGCGATCTCGTCGCGCTGTCGCGCCGCCTCGCGCTCGGCGTCCTTGCGCGCGGTGACGTCCTGCGACGCGCCGAGCATGCCGCGGGCGACGCCGGTCCCGTCGCGCTCGATGCGGCCGCGCGATGTGACCCATCGCACGCGCCCGTCCGGCAGCACGACGCGGAAGTCCTGCAGGAAGTCGCGGTCTTGGCCATCCAGCGACGAGCTTACGCTGCGCTCCACCGCCGCCCTGTCGTCGGGATGGACTGCTTCCAGGAAGCGAGCGAGGTGGACAGGCTCGTCGGCGCGGTAACCGAACAGCTCGCGGCCTTGGCCCGTCATCCAGACTTCGTCGGTCGTCGCATTCCATTCCCACAGACCAAGCGCGCCGGCGCTGGCGGCGAGTTGCAGACGCTCCTCGCTCGTGCGCAACCGTTCGGCAAGCTGTGCGGCAGCGATCACTTCCCAGCCAAGCTCGTAGGCCACCGAGACGACCACGGCGAGGAAGGCAACGGAGAGCAACGTCGGCAGGCGGACCAGGCCCAGGTTGAGCAGGGCCGCAAAGACGGCAGTGGCCAGCAAGCTCAGGAACAAGATGCCGACCATGGCCGCATGCCGTCGCGCGCCGGCGCCGCCGCGTCGCCAGAGTTCGCTCGCAGCGTCGGCCAGAAAGCACAGAACAAGCAGGTTGCCGAGCTGGGCGACGATGGCAAAGCGATTCGGAATGCCCGCCGGCAGATAGATGTGCTCCCCGCCCCACACCGGCACCGAGAGCATGGCGGTCACCTGATCGAAGTTGAGATTCACATCGGAGTGGAAGTTCAGAACCAGCGAGATGGCCCGCAGACCGCACCCGAGATAGCCCAACCAGGCTCTTCCGGCATGGAAGTGCAGGCGGACGAAACCCACCACGGAGACGACCAGCGTGAACAGCGGTAGGTGCGCCCAGCGCAAGGTCGCGGCGTACTCTCCCGGCGTGGTCGCGCGCATCATCCGCAACTCGAAGATGCTGAAGGCGGCGACCGAGAGAGCGGTCACGAAGAACATCGCGTAGCCGTACCGACGGGGTTGGCGGCTCCACGCCAGCAGAAAGACGAGACCGAGCGCGAGACTCGCCCCCCCGATCATCGGCCAGGCAAAGTCGATCCAACCCATTTACGACACCAGGAGGAGTTCGCGCATCCGACCGCGAGTGTACTGTCAGAGCAGTGACCATGTCGTCACGTCTGCGGGCCCTGGGTTTCGATTGCCCTCGTGGCAGCGCCGCGCATCTCTGCGAGAATGCGCGGTCGAAACAACGACCATGGACCACCTGCTCCTGCTACGCGTGATGGTGCTCCTCGGCATCGCCAACGGAGCACCGATCATCGCCACCAGATTGCTCGGCGCGCGCTTCGCTGCACCGCTGGACGGGGGGCTCAGGCTCGGCGATGGCGCGCCGCTGTTCGGCGACTCGAAGACGATTCGCGGCGTGGTGGCGTCGCTCGGCTGTACCGCGCTCGCGGCACCGCTGCTGGGTTTTGACTGGGTGACCGGCGCCGGATTCGCCGCCGCCTCCCTCGCCGGCGACCTGCTATCGAGCTTCCTGAAACGGCGCTGGAAGCTCGAGCCGCATGCCGAGGCGTTCGGCGTCGATCAGATTCCCGAGGCGCTGCTACCCCTCGTGGTCTTCAAGTCCCAGCTCGGACTGACGCTGCTCGAGATCGTGGTGTTGCTGGCGGCCTTCGTGACGCTGGCGAGCCTGCTATCGCAGCTGCTCTTCCGTCTCAACATCCGTGACCGGCCCTATTGAGGAGCGCCAGCCAGTAGGCGGTGCAGCGTGATCTCCGGTGCGCAGTTCAAGCGGACGTCGACGATACTGGTGCCGGCGCCCACCGACGTGTAGCCGATCATCCCATCGTAGCGCCAGGCGCCCCGCGCGATGCTGCGCGGGCTGTCGGCGTCCGTGAGCAGCGGCACCCCTCCCGGGAGGCAGATCTGCCCGCCATGCGTATGCCCGCACAGCATCAGGTCGTAGTCGGCGTGCGCGGCGTGCCGGTACACCTCGGGCGTGTGCGATAGCAGGATGGACACCGCGCCAAGGGGAATGTCGTGCGCGGCCCGGTGGAAGTTCTCCATGCGGTAGTAATGCGCATCGTCGATGCCGGAAAGGTGGATGACCTCGGCGCCGCGCGTGAGCATCGCCGACTCATTCATCAGCAGCCGGTAGCCCATCGCCTCCATGCCCGGCACCAGGCGCAGCGTGTCGTGGTTGCCCAGCACGGCGTAGGCACTGCCCTTGATCGCGTGACGCAGCCGCTCGAGCCCGGCCAAGGTCTCGGCGAACGGGCCGAACGTCCTGGTGCGGTAATCGCCGGTCAGCACGCAGAGGTCGTAGTCGAGGGGGCGCACCCGCTCCAGCAGGGCGTCTGCAAACTCGATGCTGGAGTCGACGTGCAGGTCGGACAGGTGGAGGATCGTGAAGCCGTCGAAGGCCGCGGGGAGGGTAGGCAGCGTCACATCGTGTCGGCGCACCTGGATGTCGAGTGCGTTGCGGCGGCCGCGCCCATGCAGGCCCGTGAGGCGCAGGCAGCCCCGGATCAGGCCGTGCATCGAGTACCAGTTCTCGAGGTGGAAGAAGTGGGTGCCCTGGCGAAAGATCTGCGCCTCGTGGTCGCGCTCGAGGCCCAGGCGCTGCCGCACGTGCAGATGCCCGAGCCGCTCATGCAGCGCCGCGAGCGCGGACCGCTCGGCGGCGGTGATCTCCGGTGACCTCATCGGTCGTCTGCCCAATACCTGACTGGTGGTTCGAAGCGACACGGCGAAAGCGTGTTCGGGGACGCTTTTCTCTGGACCGCAGGCCGTGCTCCCGTGGTTTTCCGGTGAAGGTAACACGAAGGCTTCCACGGCTGCCCGGCGAGCGATGAATGCGGGCATGAATCGACTGCCTTGCCGCGAGCGGTGATCGGATTCTCGTCGCTCGTGTCGTTCGGTCGACATGTCG
>JAEUMX010000454.1 GCA_016791285.1 Burkholderiales bacterium | reverse complement strand
CATGGGCGCGCCTCCGCAGGCAAAAGCTGGCAGCTTCGCCCATTTCGGCGTTCAAGTCGGTGACAGGACAAACATGGCACATTCTGCAATCAGATCAAAGCACTGCGCTTCGGCAAGAACCCTTTAGCCGGACAGTACTGATGGCGACACTAAGATGGGTCTTGCCGGTGCCGGTACCGCCGACCAGGATCAAGTTGCGTGCGGACTGCAGCGGTGCGCCGCTGTGCCATTGGCGGATCAGCGCCTCGTTAATCGGGGTGCTTGCGAACTGGAAGGTATCGAGGCTCTTGGCTAACGGCAGATTTGCGGTGCTGAGCTGATAGCGGATGGAGCGCAGCCGGCGCTCCTCGGCTTCGGCCGCCAGCAATCTGCCGATGATCTGATGGAAGGAATGCTTGCGCTTGAGACCCTCGCTTAAGGTTTCCTCGAAGGCGCTGCGCATGCCGCGCAGCTTTAAGCTACCCATCAGATCGAGCAACTCGGCAGTTTGCATGGCAGCGGCATCCTTAGTAATTGGTTGTAGCGGCCGCAATCGGCGTGCGGTTCCTGGCTGAGCACCAGCGCCGTGGGTAGATCGAGCGGCGCGGGCGGCGTGGGATCGCGCGCGCGTGCCAGCAATGCGAGCACAACATCGGCAGACACGCTGTGGCTGGCCAGCCCTTCGCGGCAGGCGGCCTCGACGGCAGCTAAACCGTCGTGCGCGACGGCGTGGAGAATGGCCACGAATTGGCGATCGCCATCGCTGTGGCGTTCCAGCTTGCGCCGAACCTCGGTCAAAGCCGCTGGCAGCGACCAGTCCACGAACGGGGCGCCGTTGCGCAAGGCGCCGGGCTTGCGTGCGAGCGCAGGCAGGTAATGCCATGGCTCGTAGATGGTCTGGTAGCGATCAAAGCTGCGCGGATGATCGGCGACAAGGGTCCCCTCGTGCACGATGACGATACGCTCGGCATCGGCGCGGAGCGTCAGGCGGCGGCCGGCCGCGCGACAGTCGACGCTGTAGCGATTGCCGTCGAAGCGCACCAGACTGGTCGTCGACGCACGCGTCTCGACCTCGCGGTAAGTCGGAAACAGGGTGGGCAAGTCACGCAATGCCGCGCGCTCGTCCCGGTAAACCTCCCAGACGGTGCGCCCACGTTGCTCCGGATGCGCCCGGCGCTGCGCGAGTTCGCTACATTGGCTCTCCAGCCAGGCGTTGAGGGCAGCGATATCGGCGAACTTCGGTCGCGGCCGAAGGAGCCGTGTCTGGACTTGTCCACCTTGCGGGCTGGTTTCGATGTGCCGGAGGTGTTCGAGGACGGGTTCTCGCTGGTGCAACTCAAGTCGCTCACCCTGTTGAGCCCGGACGGCGACCTGAAAATCGAATGTACGGCGATGCAGACCAGCCAGCAGCGCTCGGTGCATGAGCTGTTGAAAGAGAAGCTTCCCGGCCCGCTGGAAGGCCAGTGGGCGGTGACAGCGGCGCAGGTCAATCTCTACTATCCGTCCGAACCGGGCCGCACGCGTGCCCGGGTGGTTCCCATCGAGATCACCAGCCGGGGGCGGCTCAATCTGCACAAGTTCGACAACAAGCTGCAGGCGCAAGTGGAGCGCTACCTCGTCAAGGTCGGCATCCTGCAAAAGGGGCAGACCCTGAACGCACAGGAGCAGCTACCGAAGGCGGACGCGATCAGTTCCTCGTCGGTATTCGAGGACTGATCGATGGCGGCGCACGATGCCTGGGCCTTGGTCTGCCGACTGTTCGTGGGCGGCACGCCCGTGCTGCGCGCCACGCTATCGCCACGCGATGTCGCCACGCTGTCTGTCCTGGGTAAAGCGGTCAAGCCGACGACGGTGGATCAGTCGTTCGTGCTCTGCCCGCACTGCCAGCAGCATCGGGCGCAAGTCTGGGGTGACGGCCGGGGCGGACGGATGTGCCGTTGCCCGGACTGCGGGCCCGTGGCCGTCGAATCGAAGCGAACGACGGAACGGCGCTGGCCTTGGACGAGGACTGGCTTCGGCAGAAGATGCGACTCGCGCTCGGCATCGAAAGCCGTGACGGCATCGACGATCTGGGCGACGGCGTATGGCGACTGGGTGATGCCCGCCGGTCACCCGTCCTGCTGGCCCGCGATCTGACGCGCGTGCTGCAAGAACCCGCGCTGTTGGATCGGGTGCGCGTGGCGGGTGGCGACATCCGGGTGATCACGCCCAGGCCGCGCACGACGCGCGGGTCGCCTTTCGGCCCGGGCATCGAGTGGCTGGCGCTGGAGGAACGTTTCACGTTCTACGGCGGCGGAATCGTGCTCCTCGGCACGCCGTCGCCGTCCGCAATGCGAGCGGTGGCCGATCCGGCCACGCCGGTGAACGGACCGTTCTCGGCAGACTTCAAATGGGCGACACTGCCGGATATCAGTGACACACCGATCCGCTTCACCGACGGTCAGGCCAAGGTGTTCGAGGCGATGTGGTCGTTCAAGGGCGAGGCCACAACAGCGGAACGGATCATGCGGCGCGCGGACCTGGACAGCGCCAAGCCGAGCGACCTGTTCAAGATCAAACCGAAGGACAAGGGCAAGCCAGAACCTGCTGCGCAGCGCGCGGCCTACGGCGCGCTCGTGGTCACGCAGCAACGCGCAGGGCTGTATGCGATGCCGTGCGCGGCGGCGTCATCCCCACGCCAGACACCGGGAAAGGAGGAAATGTTTATGACATGAATTCCATCCCGAATGCGCCGGGGCTCGCGCCGACTTCAAGAGCCTGTCCTTTTCAATTTTCGGAGTGCTTGAAATGAGCGGAAAGAATCAATGGGTCGTACCCATCAACGGCGGTGATCAGTGGGGCGTGCGCGGAGAAGGCAACGACCGCCTCACCTCCATCCACGATACGCAGCAACAGGCGATTGACCGTGCGCGGGACATCGCCATCAACCAGCAGAGCGAGATGCTCATCCAAGGGCGGAATGGCCAGATCCGTGAGCGCAACAGCTACGGTGACGACCCGTTCCCGCCCAAGGGCTGACGTGGAGGCTGGCCTCGCGGGTTTGCCGTTGTGCTTTGCTCGTGCAAACCCGCGAGCCAACCATTCCCATCAGCACACGCGCAGGTGGTTGATGAACAACGCCGTCTGCGTGTGCCACGGCGAAGAAGTTGGCGCAGGTTTCGAGAGAAGATAGGGCGGAACAGGAGCGAACCGGGCGCGTCATGCCGCCCGTGCCCAGAGTGGCTGGCACACGCAGAACGGCCCGGAAGCCCGCGTGGTGTGCGGAATCGGCAAACGAAAACGCCCAACCGAGAACGGTTGGGCGCTGAATAGTGGTGGCGGAACACGGAACCGAACCCGCGTCCGCTTTCAGAGCCAGATAGTAACACCTTGGCCTTGAGGGCGTGGATTCGACGATTTGGCCACCGTCACTGTTCTGAATCCAAATCGAACTCCAGCCAATCCCTCCCAGACCAAAGAAAGCCGTCATCTTCTGGTACGGCAGATGCCCCCTTCGGCCGCATAGAAAAGTGTCGCCTTTTCCCTGTTGTCTTGAGCGACCAAGTTGCCTGGCACGTTCCGCATTGGCAGTAGAAGTCCTGCTGCTGCCCTCGCACGAATCGCGCCTGATGGCCACAAAGCTCAGCAAGAGTTGCGATCTGTTCGATGGCGTCCCAGACGGCATCCTCAACTTGCGAATTAGCTGAGCCTTTGAGTGAAGCCTTCAATTCGGCTGCTTTCTGAGCATCGACTGGCGCGAGGAGCCTGACATGGGTAGACGAAATAGATTCAAACTGTTCTGGCCAAGCCTCGGTTAGCCTTTTGGCCGGTGTGGGCAACGGCCCCAATTTTCGGCCATGACCTTGGAGCAATTGCCGCAACATCCACTCATCGATCAACTTCCCCACCTTCTCCACGACATAAAGGTCCAGCGGAGAGACAGGAAGACTCTGCGGCGATGCGACACTGGTTGGCCCGCCTGGCCAACACACGATGCGACCAGGCGCCAGACTCTCACTGATATTTATTGACGCGCCGAACCAGGCAATCGGCACGATCCTCAGGGTAGATCCCTGAGACTGAGTTACGACCCAATCATGTACATCACGTCGGAGTACGAAACTCCTTCCCGCCCAACTGAAGACGAAATTTCCATCCACTCTGCGCAGACCATACCGCTCAAGCGCCCGCCTGATCACAAGACCAACGTAACTGACGTAAGCCAGCTGCAATTGCAGTTGTCGCGCCAAGCGCTCTTCCGGGGGTAAGAGCCGGTCTTCTCGATCATCTTTCAACTTCTCCCAAAGCGGGGGCAGATGACGATAGTGCGGGTCGTGGTTGAGAATGTTTGTCCGGTGAACTTGGGCAGGAACCACAGATGCAGGAGGCACCAGAGAATAAAGCCCCCTTTGCTTGAGTCCTCTGATTACACGCAACTGAGACTCCAAGTCGCTGAGTGCACGCTTTCCTGCCTCCAACTGCGTCCCAGTCTTGTCATCAAGATATGACTCGCCCCAAAGGCGACAAATATCCTGGCGAAGTCGAAAATGCGTCTGCTCAGAGTCTTGGAACTCCAAAGCTCGCTCCAGTCGTGAATTGACTCCCCGGATGCGAGCCAATCTCC
>JAEUMX010000365.1 GCA_016791285.1 Burkholderiales bacterium | reverse complement strand
CCGCGCGCCCGCTACCTGGGACCGGAGGTGCCAGCCGAAGAGCTCATCTGGCAGGATCCCATCCCGGCCGTCGACCACAAGCTGATCGACGCGAAGGACATCGCCGCGCTCAAGAGCAAGGTGCTGGCTTCGAGTCTGTCGGTGTCGCAGCTCGTCTCGACCGCCTGGGCGTCGGCATCCACCTTCCGCGGCTCCGACAAGCGCGGTGGCGCGAACGGCGCGCGCATCCGCCTCGCGCCGCAGAAGGATTGGGCGGTCAACCAGCCGGCCGAGCTGGCGAAGGTGCTGCAGAAGCTCGAAGCGATCCAGAAGGAGTTCAACGCTTCGGCCTCCGGCGGGAAGAAAGTCTCGCTTGCCGACCTGATTGTGCTCGCGGGTTGCGCGGGCGTCGAGCAGGCCGCCAAGAACGCCGGTGTCGAGGTGAAGGTGCCCTTCGCGCCCGGACGCATGGACGCGAGGCAGAACCAGACCGACGTCGAGTCCTTCGCGGTGCTCGAGCCGCTCGTGGACGGCTTCCGCAACTATGTCCAAGGCAGCATCGGCATCGGCGCGGAGCACATGCTGATCGACCGCGCGCAGCTCCTGACGCTCACTGCGCCGGAGATGACGGTTCTTGTCGGCGGTCTGCGTGTCCTGGGCGCCAACGTCGGCGGCTCCAAGCACGGAGTCTTCACCACGAAGCAGGAAACGCTCTCCAACGACTTCTTCGTCAACCTGCTCGACATGGGCACGGAGTGGAAGTCGGTCGGCGGCACCGAGGGAGTGTACGAAGGGCACGACCGCAAGACGGGCAAGGTCAAGTGGACCGGCACCCGGGTGGATCTCGTCTTCGGCTCGAACTCGGAGCTGCGGGCCCTCGCGGAAGTCTATGCGTCGACGGACGCGAAGGAGAAGTTCGTGAGGGACTTCGTCGCCGCGTGGAACAAGGTGATGAACGCGGATCGCTACGATCTGGCGTGATCGTGGCGGGCGGTTTCCAGTAATCCTTGGAGAGACTGCGACTGCCGGCGAAAGCCACGGACGGGAAATCGGGGCGGCGTTTCGCGACGACTTGCAACGCCGCCCTGATCCCTGCTTTCCTGTTTCGATGTCTCGGCGTCATCCGAGGAGCATGGCGGGGCCGCCGATGACCCCGGTCCGATCGCTGCGCGAGAGAATCGCAGCGGTCGCCCTGCGCGCGGCCGGCGCGCTGTTCTTCGCGGTGGGCGCGGTGGGGATCGTGGTCCCGTTGCTGCCCACCGTCGTCTTCTGGATCCTCGCCGTGTGGTGCTGGTCGGTCAGCGCGCCGGCATGGTCCGAACGGCTGCTGTCCCATCCGCACTTCGGCCCGCCCATCCGCGACTTCGTGGAGCACCGCCTGATGCGCCGCCGGGCCAAGGTACTCGCGATCGGGACCATGACGGCGAGTTACGCCGTGAGCGTCTGGGCCACCGGGCTCGACCTCGCGATCGCACTCCTGGGCGCAATCCCGATCGCGCTGGTCGCCCTCTATCTCGCCACCCGCAGAGAACGCAGGCCGGAAACGGCCAAGGCCCCGGATTCCGTACTAAACTAGCGGTAGAAGGCGAACAACAGGCTCCGGGAGACGTGGGGCATGGCCGCTCTTGCCGAAAAGCTACCCGCATTCGAAGGCCTTGGAGATGCCGAGTTGCGTGCGTTGCTCGACCTCGCCACGCTGCGCAGCCTCCCGAGGAACACCATCCTCGTCGCCGAGGGCGACGAGACCGACGCGATTCACCTGATCCTCGCCGGTCGGGTCAAGATCTTCCTGAGCGATACCGCGGGCAAGGAAGTGGTGATCAACATCCAGGGGCCGGGCGAGTATTACGGGGAGATGTCGCTCGAGCCCGGCGGGCGTTCGGCGTCGGTGATGACGCTTGAGCCGTGCCGGATCGCCGCGGTCAAGATGGCGGACTTCCGCGCGTTTCTGCTCCGGCATCCCGAGTTCCAGCATGTGCTCGTGCGCAAGCTCATCCGCCGGGTGCGGGCGCTCACGCGCCACGTCCACGACCTGGCGCTGCTCGACGTCTACGGCCGCGTGGTGCGCGCGCTCGAAGGCCTCGCCTGCGAGG
>JAEUMX010000310.1 GCA_016791285.1 Burkholderiales bacterium | reverse complement strand
TGCATGGAATGGAACGACATCCGCGACGAGGTCGGGGTCAACGTCGGCGTGTACGACAACCCGCCCAACCTCACGGAGAACTCGTGGACGGTGATGCGCTTCACCGAGTACGAGAACACCGAAGCCAACCGGCTGGAGTGGCTGATCCGCAAGGATGGCTGCATGCACTGCGCCGACCCGGGCTGCCTCAAGGCGTGCCCCTCGCCAGGCGCCATCGTGCAGTATTCGAACGGCATCGTCGACTTCGTGCAGGAGAACTGCATCGGCTGCGGCTACTGCGTCGCCGGCTGCCCGTTCGATGTGCCGCGCATCTCGCGCAAGGACAACAAGGCCTACAAGTGCACGCTGTGCTCCGATCGCGTCGCGGTCGGGCTGGAGCCGGCCTGTGTCAAGACCTGCCCCACCGGCGCGATCACCTTCGGCAGCAAGGAGGACATGATCGAGCACGGTCAGGAGCGCATCGTCGATCTCAAGGAGCGTGGCTTCCAGAATGCGGGGCTCTACGATCCGCCGGGTGTCGGCGGCACGCACGTGATGTACGTGCTGCAGCACGCTGACCGCCCCGAGATCTACCACGGCCTGCCGAACGATCCGTCGATCAGTCCCACGGTCAGTCTGTGGAAGGGAGCGTTCAAGCCCCTGGCGCTGCTTGCGATGAGCATGACCGCGCTCGGCGGCTTCTTCCACTACATCAAGGTCGGCCGCTACGACGTGGACGCTCACGCGCCGGACGAGGAACACGAAGAGGAGGTCCGCTGACATGAACGGAATGATCCGGCGCTACACCGATTCCGAACGCATCAACCACTGGATCGTCGCGATCCTGTTCATCCTGTCTGGCCTGTCCGGGCTCGCCCTGTTTCATCCGGCAACGAGCTGGCTCGCGGGTCTGTTCGGCGGTGGTCCGTGGACGCGCGTGCTGCATCCGTTCTTCGGCGTCTTCACGTTCGTGGCGTTCCTCGCGATCATGGCGCGCTTCTGGCACCACAACATGATCAACCAGAACGACCGCAAGTGGCTGACGATGATGGGTGACGTGATCGCCAACCGCGATGCCGCTTACCCCGAAGTCGGGAAGTACAACGCGGCGCAGAAACTTCTGTTCTGGACCCTCGTCACCTGCATGATCCTCCTATTCGTCACCGGGTTCCTGTTCTGGCGCCCGTGGTTCGCCCAGTATTTTCCGATCGGCGTGGTGCGGCTGGGCGCGCTCGTGCATTCGCTGGTGGCAACGGTGGCGATCATCGCCGTGATCGTGCACATCTACGCCGCGATCTGGGTCAAGGGCGCCATCGGCGGCATGACGACCGGGTGGGTGTCCGAGAAATGGGCACGGGTGCACCATCCGGGCTGGTATCGCGAGGTCACCAGACGTTAAGCTTTCAGGCCCCAGTCTTCAGGTTGCCCGTCGGGCACGAGGGACAGGATGCAGCAAAGAATGATGACGCCGGAGGAGATCGCCGTTCAGGCGGCCGGCGACATCCCGTTCTTGCGCTTGCCCGATCGCCACAGCGTGTTCTCCGACCGCGCCGCGCGACTGCGTCAGCTCGCATCCGGCAGCACGCTGGGCGGCTACCTCGAACTCATGGCGCGAGTGGCCGATCTGCAGCAGGCGCTGCTGGCCGATCAGCCGCCGTTTCCACTGCCGAGCAGCGAGCACATGGCGCAATGTCGCGAGCACGCCATGCCGCCGCTCAACGCCCAGACCCTGCGGCGCGACCCGCTGTGGCATGACCTGTTGCGGCGGATGCTGCGCACCCTCGCGGCGGATGCGGAGGGCGGGCTGCGCACCGCGTTGGTCGGGCTCGAAGGCCGTCGCGGCGAGTTCTACGAGGCGCAGGCGAGCCGCCTGCTCGCCAACGTCCCGGTCGGGGTCGATCCGGCGACCGCTCCGTTCATTGGCGCCGCGCTGCAGGTGTACTGGACGCACCTGGTGACGATGCTCGGCCAGGAGTGCTTCGGACGCATCGACATACCGAACATCTGCCCCTGCTGCGGATCGCCGCCGGTGGCGAGCGTCGTGCGCATCGGCGGGGACGGCGGCTATCGCTTCCTGCACTGCTCGCTGTGCGCCGCCGAGTGGCACATGGTGCGGGTGAAGTGCTCGAGTTGCGGCACCACCAAAGGCATTCACTACTTCGAGGTCGAGGGTGGCTCGCCGGCGATCAAGGCCGAATGCTGCGACGAGTGCGACACCTATCTGAAGATTTTCTATCAGAACAAGGATGCTCACGTCGAACCGGTGGCCGATCACCTTGCCTCGATCGCCCTCGACCTGCTGGTGTCCGATACCGGCAAGTCGGCGAGCGGGGTGAATCTGCTTTTCGTTCACGGCGACGAGAACGCGGCCTGATGCCTGACGCCCTGCCGCTGCGGCTGCCCTCGGTGGACCGTCTCATGCAGCAGCCGGCGATGCTCGATCTCGCCGAGCTTCATGGTCGCAGCGAAGTCGTGCGCGGCGTGCGCGAGGTTCTGGCGGAGTTGCGGCAAGCCGCGCTCGCCGGCCGCGCCGATGCCGACACCAGCAGCGACGTCGGTGCTCTCCTGCGCGAGCGCCTCGCGCAGCGGCTGCGGCCGCAGTTGCAGCGCGTCTACAACCTCACCGGCACGGTGCTGCACACCAACCTCGGCCGCGCCCTGCTCCCGGACAACGCAGTCGCGCATGTCGCGACGGCGATGTGCCAGCCGTGCAATCTGGAATTCAACCTCGAGGACGGCGAGCGCGGCGATCGCGATCAGCTGGTCGAAGAACTGCTGTGCGAGCTGACCGGCGCCGAGGCAGCGACCGTCGTCAACAACAACGCGGCGGCGGTGCTGCTCACCATCGCGGCGTTGGCCGCGCAGCGGAAGGTAGTCGTCTCGCGCGGCGAGCTGGTGGAGATCGGCGGCAGCTTCCGCATGCCCGACGTCATGGCCGCAGCCGGCGCCGCGCTCAAGGAGATCGGCACGACCAACCGCACCCATGCGCGGGATTACGCCAACGCCATCGACGGCGACACGGCGTTGCTGATGAAGGTGCACACCAGCAACTATGCGATCAGCGGTTTCACCACCAGCGTCGCCGAAGACACGGTCGCACGCATCGCCCATGATGCCGGTCTGCCGATGGCAGTCGACCTGGGCAGCGGCAGCCTCGTCGATCTGTCGCACTACGGACTGCCGAAAGAGCCGGTCGTGCAGGATGTCGTGGCAGCCGGCGCCGACGTCGTCACCTTCAGCGGCGACAAGCTGCTCGGCGGTCCGCAGTCGGGGCTGGTGGTGGGCCGGAGGGCGCACATTCAGCGCATCAGGAAGCATCCCCTCAAGCGCGCGCTGCGCGTGTCCAAGGTCACCCTCGCGGCCCTGGAAGCGACACTGCAGCTGTACCGCGATCCGGACCGACTGACCGCCCGGCTGCCGACGCTGCGGCTGCTCACCCGACCGCAAGCGGAGATCGCGGCGCTGGCGGCGCGGCTGCAGCCACCGCTCGCGCAGGCCGTGGGAGATGCGTTCCGGGTGACGATAGAGGACGCATCGAGCCAGATCGGCAGCGGATCGCTTCCGGTCGACCGCCTGCCCAGCGTCGCTCTGGCGATCGCGCCCGACCTCTCCGGGAAGCGCGGCGCAGGCACCGCCCTGAGCCAGCTCGCCACACGCTTTCGCCGACTCCCGATCCCGGTCATCGGCCGCATCGCGGACGGCTGCCTGCGGTTCGACCTGCGCTGCCTCGAAGACGAAGCGCGCTTCGTCGAGCAACTGGCGAAGCTGTGAGGAAACATGCCGGCGCAGGGTCGCAGACGGCTGTGGGTGCTGATCCATCGCTGGCTCGGCGTCGGACTCGGGGTCTGGTTCGCGCTGGTCGGCATCACCGGCAGCATCCTGGTCTACGAGGTGCCGTTCGATGCACTCCTGAATCCACAACTGTTGCGCAACACCCTGCCCGGCCCCTGGCTGACACCGGAAGCCATCCACGACCGGGTGACGCGGGAGTTCGGTCCCGCGCGCATCGAGCGCCTCACGTTGCCAGCCGCGCCAGCGGACGTCTACCGGGCGATCGTTCGCGTCGGCCCGCGCGTGCGCATCGCACCGGCACGCGTGGAGGCGACGTTCAATCCCGTGAACGGCGAACTGCTCGGAACACGTGATGCGGCGACGCGCGGGCTGGCGCGCCCGCACCTCATGAAGACGATCTACGACTTTCACCGCAACGTCCTGCTCGGCAACGCCGGCTCCAACCTGGTCGGCATCGCGGGTTTCCTGATGCTCGCATCCGCCATCACCGGGATGTACGCGGCGTGGCCGCGCCAGCGCAGCGGCTGGAAGCGGCTGGTGACGGTCAAGCTGCGCGCCAACGCGACGCGGCTGCTGTTCGACATTCACCGCTCGCTCGGTTCGGTGATCTGCCTGCTGCTGCTGCTGGCGACGGTGACGGGAAGCACACTGGTCTATCTCAACTATGCCCGTGACCTCGTCGGCCTGTTCTCGAAGGTGGCGCCGTTTCCCGTCGTGCCGTGGCGCGACGACGCGGAGGCGAGCTGGCCGTCGTTCGGTGAGCTGGTCGAACAGGTGCAGGCGGCGCACCCCGGGCAGACCATCACCGAGATCCATATCCCGACGCGACTGCCCGGGGGTTATCTCTTCTACCTGCGCGCACCCGGCGATGTTCACCGGCTGGGCGACACGCTGGTCTGGGTCGACCCGGCGACGGGAGATTCTCTCCTCGAGCGCGGCGATCGCACCCGGACCGCCGGCGAGACCTTCATGCACTGGCTGTTCCCCCTGCACAGCGGCACGGCGTTCGGCACGCCCGGACTCGTCGCGATGTTCGCGACCGGTCTTGCGCCACTGCTCCTCATCTCGACCGGTCTCTGGGTGTGGCTGCGCAAGCGGCGCGCCGCGCAGATCGAGCTGCGGCGAAGAGGCGAGCAGGAAACGCTGGCAAGTCGGGAGCGCACCGCCGAGCGATCCGTCTCGCCGCCCGTTTCCACCCCGTTCGCGGCCGGCATTGCCCGCGCGGCCCCCGAGTAGGCGCGCGCCATGATCATCGGTACGGCCGGCCACATCGATCACGGCAAGACCACGCTGGTACGCGCGCTCACCGGCGTCGACACCGATCGGCTGCCCGAGGAGCGCGCGCGCGGCATCTCGATCGAGCTCGGCTACGCGTACACGCCGCTCGCCAACGGCGATGTTCTGGGATTCGTCGATGTGCCCGGGCACGAGAAGTTCGTGCACACGATGCTCGCCGGGGCGAGCGGGATCGACTTCGCACTGCTCGCGGTCGCGGCGGACGACGGCGTCATGCCGCAGACACGCGAGCACCTCGACATCCTCCGGCTGCTCGGCGTTCCGGCCGGAGCGATCGCCATCACCAAGATCGATGTCGTCGAGACCGGGCGCATCGCCGAGGTGGAGCGTGAACTGCGAGCGCTGGTGGCGCGCACGGTGCTGGCGGGCGCTCCGATCTTCGCCGTGTCCGCGCGTACCGGTGCCGGGCTCGACGCGCTGCGCCGCTTGCTGGAGGCACGCGCGCAGGCGCACCGGCGGCGCGCCGACGACGGACATTTCCGGCTGGCGGTCGATCGTTCGTTCGCGCTGACGGGGATCGGCACGGTCGTCACCGGCACCGTGCATTCGGGTGAGATCGCGGTGGGCGCGCACCTCGTCATTGCCCCGGGCGGCACTCAGGTTCGCGTCCGCTCGATCCACGCGCAGAACCGGGCGAGCGAGCGCGCCCGCGCGGGCGAGCGCTGCGCGCTGAATCTCGTCGGCATCGGCCACCAGGATGTCGGCCGCGGCGACTGGGTGGTCGCACCGCCCATCGGGCTCGCAACGGGTCGCTTCGATGCGCGGCTCGATCTCCTCGATGGCGAAACCAAGGCGTTCGGTTCCGCGGCGGCCCTCCACGTTCATGTGGGCACCGCGCGCGTGCCCGGCCGCCTCGTGACACTCGAAGCGCAGGTCGATGACGCCGGTTCGGGCTCGCGCCCGCTGGCGCAACTCGTCCTGCAGGCGCCGATCGCCGCTTGGCGTGGTGACCGTTTCATCCTGCGCGACGCCTCCGCGATGCGGACCATCGGCGGCGGCCGGGTGCTCGATCCGTTCGCACCCGCGCGCTACCGCCGCTCGCCGCAGCGCCTCACCGTGCTGCGGGCGCTCGAGGCCGATACCCCCGCATCCCAGCTGACGGCCCTGATCGGGTGCGAGCCGTTGGGCGTGGACTTGAGGCGCTTCGCGAGCGCGGGCAACGTGCGAGATGTTTCCGCCGTGGTGCCGGAAGCGGGTGTGCGCCGCGTAACGGGAGAAGGCGTCGATTTCGCGATCGCCGAAGGCCATTGGCAAACGCTGCAGGTGCGCGCCGAGGAACATCTCGCCACGTTCCATCAGGCCCACCCCGACGAACTCGGTCCCGACAGCGCGCGGCTCAAGCGGATGGCCTTCCCCCGGCTCGACAACGCGCTCTATCGCGCGCTCATCGCCGACCTGCTCGCGCAGGGACGCATTCTTCGCGGAGGTCCGTGGCTGCATCTGCCCGGTCACGACGACGCGCCGTCGGCGGCCGATGCGGCTCTCCTCGAAAAACTGCTGCCACACCTGCTCGACACGCCGTTCGACCCGCCCTGGGTGCGCGATCTGGCGCGCGCCTGCGCGCAGCCGGAGACCGTGGTGCGCAACGCACTGATGCGCGCTTCGAAACGCGGACAGACATTTCAGGTCGTGCGCGACCTGTTTTATCATCCGCGGGCGATCCGCGAGCTTGCCGCGCTCGCAAACTGCCTCCAGGCGACCGAGGGCGAAGTGCGCGCCGCCGCGTTTCGTGATCGTACGGCGCTCGGCAGAAAGCGCGCGATTCAGATTCTCGAATTCTTCGACCGCGTCGGCTTCACCCGGCGTGTACGGGAGAAGCACCTCGTGCGCGCCGACAGTCTGGCGATGATCGACATCGCACCTGCGGTGAGGCCGGAGTGCGGTCGATGATGAGCCTCAGGAAGAGAATCGTCCCTGGTGGGGCGGCCGGGCTTCAAACCCGGTTGGGGGCGCTATGCGCTCCCGGGTGGGTTCGACTCCCATTCTCTTCCGCCTGCACAACGACGTGTCGGCGCTGCCAGGCGCGACCGACACGGCTTGCACCGGTTCGTCGCCGGTTCGGCGCGAACGCATTGCGAAGGGTATCGACATGGACAGACGTACGTTCCTGAACTTTTCGGCTGCGGCTGCCACGGCCGCGGCCATGCCACAGGTGGCGATGAGCGCGGCGGAGACGGCTCTCGCCGCGCCGCCGCTCGACGCCGGGTGGCGCCAGTTCGAAGTGATCACGACCGTGGAGCTGCCGCCGGAGGCACTCCCCGCGAAACTCTGGCTGCCGCTGCCACTGTATCGCGACACCGACTACCAGCGCACAGAGGATATCCGCTGGAGCGGTAACGCTACGCACACCGGCATCTACCGCGATCCGAGGTACGGTGCGCCGGCGTTCTTCGCGAGCTGGGACGCCACCGGCACGGCGCCTGCCCTGCAACTTTCCACGCTGGTGGCGACACGCAACCGGTACGTCGACACGACGAAGCCGGGCCCCCTGCACCCCGTTTCGCGCGAGGAGCTGGACCTGTATCTGCAGCCCTCGGCGCACATTCCCACCGATGGGATCGTGCGCGCGACGGCCACGCGCATCCTGCCCACGGCCAGCGCCAGCACCGTCGAGCGCGCCCATGCCATCTACGACTGGATCGTCGAGAACACCTACCGCGATCCCAAGGTGGTCGGCTGCGGCACCGGCGACATTCGCTTCATGCTCGAATCGGGCAATCTCGGCGGCAAGTGCGCGGATCTCAACGCGCTCTTCGTCGGGCTTGCCCGCGCGGCCGGCATTCCCGCGCGCGACGTCTACGGCGTGCGCGTGGCGGATTCCGCGACGTGGAAGAGCCTGGGCAAGAGCGGCGACATCACCAAGGCCCAGCACTGCCGCGCCGAGTTCTTCCACCCCAATTTCGGGTGGATTCCCGTCGACCCCGCGGACGTCCGCAAAGTCGTCCTCGAAGAGCAGAAGGAGCAGCAGCTGCCGCTCGACGATGCGCGCGTGGCGCTCGCGCGCAAGACGCTGTTCGGCTTCTGGGAGATGAACTGGATCGGCTTCAACACGGCGGCCGACACGCGGCTCGCCCCTGCGACGAGCAAGGCGCTCGGGCATTTCATGTACCCTTATGCGGAAACGGCCAAGGGCACGCCGAGCCAGTACGATCCCCAGAAGTTCCGCTACGGCATGACGGCACGCGAGGTGAAGGGCTGATGCTCGCGCGGGTCGTCGCCACCTGATCGCGGTGCGAGTCGCGAGACCATGACAACGATCCGCGGCTTCGACTTTCCGGACGATCTTCACTACCTGCTGCAGCATGACACCTGGGTGCGCCTGGACGCCGACGGTATCGCAACCGTCGGCATCACACCGCTGGGTGCGCACATCTCGGGAGAGTTCATCGAGTTCATGCCGAAGCCCGCAGGAGCCGTCATCGAACGCGAGCGCTCGCTCGGCCTGCTGGAGATGTCGAAGGTCGTCCGCGCGGCGCGCTCACCCATCGGCGGCACCATCGTCGAGTCCAACGCCCGGGCACGCACCGACCCCGGCCTGATCAATGTCGATCCTTACGGCGGCGGCTGGCTGGTGCGTCTGCGCCCGAACGATTGGGATGGTGACGTGCGCGCTCTCGTGACCGGGGCGGCGATCCCCGAGGCCGTCGAAGCCTACATGCGCCTGCTGGCGGAGACCTTCGGCGAGGCGCCACCGGCGTGAGAACCCGTCTCGCCATCCTGCTGTGGGCGACCGATCCCGGCACGCCGCATCTTTGCGCGACACCCTTCTTCCACGCGGCCGCGGCGGCCGCAATGGACGCCGAGGTCGAGGTCCATTTCTCGGGCAGATCGGTCCTGCTGCTGGCTAATGGCATGGCGGACAGGCTGTATGCCGGAATCGGGCGCGAGATGAGCGTCTACCAGCACATGCGCAATGCCCACGGCCTCGGAGCGAGGTTCTATGCCTGCAGCGACGCGCTCGACGCCCATGCCGTGGCGCGTGCGCAGCTTGTGCCGGAGGTCGACGGCATCGCCGGTGCCTCCGCATTCCTGGGCCGCACGCTCGATCCCGAGTGGAGCACGCTGGTCTTCTGATCGCTCCCGCGACGACTTCCCCGCAGCCGGAACCCCACAGTGATGACCCGCACGCACTGCAATGCCACTGCGTTTTCCTGCAGAACTGCGCGTCCACAGGCGTTCGCCGGAAAATCAGATGCCGGCGCCGCCGTCGAACAAATCGTTGCGTACCTGCGCCTGCGTGACGTTGCTGCCAGGCGGAACGCTGCGGGTGAGCCAGACGTTGCCACCGATGGTCGAGCCGCGACCGATGGTGACGCGGCCGAGAATGGTGGCCCCGGCGTAGATGACGACGTCGTCCTCGACGATCGGGTGGCGGGCCGCACCCTTGACGAGCGTGCCGTCCTCGCCGACTTCGAAGCGCTTCGCACCCAGGGTCACCGCCTGGTACAGGCGCACATGCCGCCCGATCACCGTGGTCTCGCCGATGACCACACCGGTGCCGTGATCGATGAAGAAGCTCTCGCCGATCTTCGCGCCGGGATGGATGTCGATGCCGGTGGCGGAATGCGCGATCTCCGCGATCATGCGCGCTAGCAGCGGGACGCCGAGACGGTTGAGCTCGTGGGCAAGGCGGTGATGTGTCATGGCGGCAATGCCCGGATAGCACACCAGCACCTCGTCGACACTGTGTGCCGCCGGGTCGCCCTCGTAGGCGGCGATGATGTCGGTGTCGAGCAGCGCGCGGACGACGGGTAGTGTCGACGCGAACTTATGGGTGATTTCCAGCGCCCGCTCGCGATCGGCACTGGTGATGAGCTCTTCTCCCGATACGAAGTGCAGCTCGCGGCTCACCTGCCCGTGCAGTTCGCGCAGCGCGACGTCGAGAGTATGGCCGACATAGTAGTCAAGACCCTCGTCGCCGAGCCCCGGCATCCCCAGACGGTTCGGGAACATGGCGGCGGCGAGTCCGTCGACGATGCCGACCAGCACCTTGCGGGACGGCAGCTTGGGCGGACGGTCCCGCCGCTGCCGGCTCTCCAGCGATCGCACCCGCAGATCGCGCAGCTCGGCGACGATTCCCT
>JAEUMX010000299.1 GCA_016791285.1 Burkholderiales bacterium | reverse complement strand
ACCGTGTTGTAGATCGCGATGATGGCCTGGATGAACGCGCCCACCGGGTTCAGCATGCTCACCAGCCGCGTGATCGCGGCGGTGACGATGCGGTCGCGCACGAAGGTCATCACCTGCTCGATCACCATGTCGCGCAGGTTCGTGATGCTCTCGACGATCTTGTCCCAGGCCGCCGCCGGGCCCTCGCGCACCAGCGTCATCACGATGTCGAAGCCCCTCTCCAGCGCGGCCACCGCGGTCTCGCCGATCGCGCGCACGAGCTTGGCGCGGATGTTCTGCCAGGTGAGCCCGAGCACGCTCAGGATGAACTTGACGATCTCGCGCAGGTTGAAGCCCTGCGGGATATAGATGTTGGCGCCGCTCATCGCACCGGTCAGCCAGCCGATCAGCGACGCACGCAGGTGAGTGAGGAAGTTGCCCGCGAACTGGCGCAGCCCCTGCAGCCCCGCGCGCACCAGGTTGCCGACGAAGCGCCCCGGGTCACGGACGATGGTGCCGAAGGCACCGGCCGCGCGGCGCAAGTACACCATCACCTGCGGCGCGACGACCTCGAAGATGATCTGCAGCAGGCTGAGTACCTGCGCGCCCGCCCAGCCCACGAAGCGCAGCGCGAAGCTGCCGAACACGCTCGCCACTTTCGCGAACGCGCGGGGCAGCAGCACGATGTCGGCGATCTCGAGCGAGCGCAGCGCCTGAACGAAGAGCGTCGGAATCTCGCGCACAAATGCCATCACGCCGGCGAGCGCTCCCTGGAACCAGGCCCACGCGCGCGCCACCGCATTGCCGCGCTTGATGTTCTCCCACACCTCTTCCTGGCCGATCAGCTTCATGAAGCCGCCGATCAGCGTTTCGGCGTTGCGCGGCACCGCGTCGCCCGTGATCGGGTTGCGGCCGAGCACCGCGCAGAGCAGGTCCCAGCCCCGCGTGTTGGACGCGAGCCGCGCGAGCGGCATCAGGATGGCGTCCTTGACGAACTGGATGATGCCGTTCACCAGGCCGCGCCCGAACGCGAGGATGCGGTCGATCGGCTCGGTGAAGATGCGTCGCGCGCGCTCCCACACGCCGCCGAGGTTGAAGATGTCCCGCCAGCTCAGCGAATCGAGGAAGCGATTGAGCGCATCGCGGATGATGCTGCCGGTCATGCCGAGGCTGCGGATCTGCTGTTCGACCCACGCACCGACACGGTCGAACACGCCGTGGTTGTCGAGCGCCTGCGTGATCAGTGCACCGCCCGGCAACAGCTCGACCAGCGCGCGTAGGATGTTGGCGGCGCTGCGTTCCACCCGGCTCATGTTGATCGGGTTCACGCCGAGGACGATCGTGAACATGCGGAAACCGGGGATCAGGTTGGCCCGGTCGGCGAAGAAGTCGAGCGCGTCGGTCACACCCAGCCGCTGCACCAGGCCGCTCGGCTGCGGTGTCAGCGTCAAGTCGGGGCTGCGCTGCACCTGTGGCACGCGCGGCGCGGCGCCCTGCTGCACGGTGTGGGCGAGTTCGTGCGCGATCAGCTCGCGCCCGGAGGCGGTCTCGGGCTGGTATCGGCCCCCGCCGAAGTAGATGTGGTTGCCGGTCGTGAAGGCCTGCGCCGCGAGCTGACGGCTCAGCACGGCGGCGTTGGCGTCGGTGTGCATGCGC
>JAEUMX010000282.1 GCA_016791285.1 Burkholderiales bacterium | reverse complement strand
TCTCCGGAAATCCCGTTCACCCTTGCCATCGCTCTGGCCGTCGTCACACTCTGCGCGCCCGGCTGCGGCAAGGAAGAACCGAAGCCGGTCGCGCGTCCGCCGATCGAGGTCACCGCGGTGACGATCGAACCGCGCGACACGCCGGTGCCGTTCGAGTTCGTCGGTCAAACGCAGAGCTCGCGCGAAGTGGAGATCCGCGCCCGCGTGGACGGCTTTCTCGAGAAGCGCGTCTACATCGAGGGCGACCCGGTGCGCACCGGGCAGCCGATGTTCCTGATGGATCGCAAGCCGTTCGAAGCGGCGCTCCAGCAAGCGAAAGGCGAGCTCGCGCAGCGGCAGGCGCAACTCGACACGGCGAAGGCGAACCTCACGCGTATCCGCCCGCTCGCCGAGCAGAACGCGGTCTCGAAGAAGGATCTCGACGACGCCGTGGGCACCTATCAGGCGGCCGAAGCGCAGGTGCTCGCCGCCAAGGGCAACGTGCGCACGGCGGAGCTCAACCTCGGCTACACCACCATCAGCTCGCCGCTGACCGGTCTTTCGTCCTTCGCCAAGGTGCAGGACGGCGCCTACATCAGCGCGTCGAACAACCTGCTCACGACCGTTTCCCAGGTCGACCCGATCTGGGTGAATTACAGCGTCTCGGAGAACGAGCTGCTGCGTCTGCGCGAGGAGGTTTCGCGCGGCCTGCTCAAGGTGCCGCCCAATCGCGCGTACGAGGTCGAGGTGGTGCTGGCAGACGGCAGCGTCTTTCCCAACCGCGGCCGCGTGAGCTTCGCGGATCCTTCGTTCAGCCAGGAGACGGGCACGTTCCTCGTGCGCGCCGTGCTGGCGAATCAGGCTGCGATCCTGCGCCCAGGGCAGTTCGTGCGCGTGCGCGTGCTCGGCGCGATGCGGCCGAACGCCGTGCTGGTGCCGCAGCGCGCGGTGCAACAGGGCGCCAAGAGCCACTTCGTCTGGGTGATCGGCAAGGACGACAAGGTGGAGCAGCGCATCGTCGAGGTCGGCGACTGGCTGGGCAATAACTGGTTCATCTTCCAGGGGCTGCAGCCCGGCGAGCGGGTGGTCGTCGACGGTGCGATCCGCATGTCCAACGGCGCCGCGGTCAGTGTCTCGGCTGCCCATGCTCCGGCCGCAACGCCATCCGAAGGCGGCGGGCCGGCCTTGGCGGCTCCGGCGATTCCCGGCTCCGAGCGCGGCTCCGGTGCACCGGCGCCTGCCGCCGCGCCTGCTGCCGGCGCTGGCGCGGCTCAACCCGGAGCCGCCTCGTCGCTCGATCCGAGCGCTCCGGCCACCGCCCCCCTGCCCGCCTACGTCTTCTTCGACCCCGACCGCGCGACCCTGACGACGCAGGCGCGCGCAGAGGTCACGAAGCTGGCGACCCATCTGAAACAGAGTCCGCAGTCCCGCGTTCACATCACCGGCTTCGTGGACAAGACAGGCAGTCGCGCGACCAACCTCGAACTCGCGCAGGCGCGCGCCAGGGCGGTTCACGACGCGCTGCGCGAGCAAGGGGTGGACGAGCGCCAGTTGAATCTCAAGGCCCCGGCCGACATCATCGGCGGGCCCGACAACCAGCGGGCGCGGCGGGTCGAAGTGCATGCGGCGCTTCCCGCCGCGGCAACGCCGCCGAACTAGCGCTGCGATGCGCCGATGAGGATTTCGCATTTCTGCATCGATCGCCCGATCTTCGCGGCGGTGATTTCCATCATCATCACGATCGCAGGCGCGGTAGCGATGGTGAACCTGCCGATCGCGCAGTACCCGGACATCACGCCGCCCACCATCACGGTCTCCGCCACCTATCCCGGCGCCAGCGCGGAAGTGGTCGCGAACAACGTCGCCGCGCCCATCGAGCAGCAGGTCAACGGCGCCGACAACATGCTGTACATGTACTCGACCACGTCGTCGAACGGCAGCATGAACCTTACGATCTTCTTCGAGATCGGCACGGTGCCGTCGCTCGCGCAGGTGGACGTGCAGAACCGCGTCAACCTGGCGCTGCCGCAACTGCCCGCGGCGGTGCAGGCGCAGGGCGTGTCGGTGCAGAAGCGCTCGTCTTCGTTCATGATGATCATCGCGGTCTATTCGCCGGACGACCGCTTCAGCGAGGCCTACGTCGCGAACTACGCGAATCTCTACGTGCTCGACGCGGTCAAGCGCGTGCCCGGCGCCAACCAGTCGAGCATTTTCGGCACGCCCGACTACGCCATGCGCATCTGGTTGAAGCCCGATCGCATGGCGAGCCTCGGGATCACCGCGACCGACGTCCAGCAGGCGGTCGCGAACCAGAATCAGCAGTTCGCGGTGGGACGCATCGGCCAGCCGCCCACGGGCAGGCCGGTCGAGGAATCGTTCGCGCTGACCACGCAGGGTCGGCTGACCGAGCCCTCACAGTTCGACGACATCATCCTGCGTGCCGAGAGCGGCGGCGCCGCCCTGGTGCGGTTGAAGGACGTGGGGCGCGCGCAGTACGGCCTGAAGGACTACTCCACCTCACGCACGTTCAACGGCAAGACGGCCTCGATCATGGCGGTCTACCAGCAGCCGGGGGCCAACGCGCTCGAAGTGTCGAAGGCGGTGCGGGCAACACTGGCCGAGCTCAAGAAGACCTTCCCCGAAGGCATCGACTACGCCATCGCGATGGACACGACGAACTTCACGCGCGCCTCGATCCGGGAAGTGGTGCAGACCTTCTTCGAGGCGCTGATGCTGGTCGTGCTGGTCGTGTTCCTGTTCCTGCACAGTCTGCGCGTCACGCTCATCCCGGTGCTCGCCGTGCCGGTGTCCATCGTCGGCACGTTCATCGGCATGCTCGCGCTCGGCTTCTCGATCAACATGCTCACGCTCTTCGGCATGGTGCTCGCCATCGGCATCGTGGTCGACGACGCGATCGTCGTCATCGAGAACGTCGAGCGCAACATGAACGAGCACGGGCTCGATCCCGTCGCGGCCGCGAAGCGCGCCATGGACGAGGTCGGTGGCCCGGTGATCGCCATCGTGCTCGTGCTGTGCGCGGTGTTCGTCCCGGTCGCGTTCCTGGGCGGCATCACCGGGCAGCTCTACAAGCAGTTCGCCATCACCATCGCCATCTCCGTGGTCATTTCGGGCGTCGTCGCGCTGACCCTGTCGCCCGCCCTGGCAGCGCTGCTGCTCCATCCGGGAGAGGGGCCCAAGCGCGGCTTCTTCGCCTGGTTCGAGCGCCGCTTTACACGCATGACCGATCGCTACGTGGGCGGGGTCGCACTCGTCATCAAGCGCGTGGTGGTTGCGCTGCTGCTGTTCGCGGGAATGCTGGTTCTCACCTTCGGCCTGTTCAAGAAGATCCCGACGTCGTTCCTGCCGCCGGAGGATCAGGGCTACCTGCTCGGCGCCATCGTCCTGCCCGATGCCGCAAGCCTCGCGCGCACGGCGGAAGTCGGCAAGAAGGTAACGGAGTTCTTCGCCGGCAATCCCGCCGCCGACGCCACGGTGGTGGTCAGCGGCTACAGCATTCTCGATTCGCAGACCAAGAACAATGGCGGCGTGTTCTTCGTCGGCCTGAAGGATTTTCCGGAGCGCAAGGATCCCTCTCTGCAGGCGCCCGCTGTCATCGCCGCGGCCTCGAAGGCGTTCTCTTCGATCAAGGAGGCGCTCGTGCTGCCGATCAACCCGCCGTCGATTCCCGGTCTCGGCACCACCGGCGGCATGGAGTTCTGGCTGCAGGCGCAGGGCGACACCTCGATCCAGCAGTTCCAGGACGTCTTCCAGCAGTACCTCGCCAAGCTGCGCCAGCGGCCGGAGCTCACCCGTATCACCGCCACCTTCAACGCCAATTCGCAGCAGATGCTGGTCGACGTCGATCGCGCCAAGGCGGAAACCCTCGGCGTGCCGGTGCAGGACGTGTACAACACCGTGCAGATCCTGTTCGGATCGCTGTACGTGAGTCAGTTCAACAAGTTCAGCCGTCTGTGGCAGGTCATCCTGCAGGCCGAGCCGGAGTTCCGACTCAAGCCGGACGATCTCGACAATCTCTACGTCCGCAGCGAAGCAGGCAACATGGTCCCGCTCAAGGCGCTGGTGACCACCCGTTACATCACCGGCCCGGACATCGTCACCCGCTTCAACAACTTTCCCGCGATCAAGATCACCGCCGATGTCGCACCGGGCTTCAGCTCGGGTGAGGGTATCGCGACCATGGAAGCGGTGGCCGCCGAAGTGCTGCCGGCGGGCTACGGTTACGCCTGGAGCGGACTGTCCTTCGAAGAGAAGAAATCCGGCGGCACCTCGTTCGTCGTCTTCATCTTCGGCCTCATCATGGTCTTCCTCATCCTTGCCGCGCAGTACGAGAAATGGTCGCTGCCGGCTGGCGTGCTGCTGGCGGTGCCGTTCGCGATCTTCGGCGCGATCATGGCGATCTGGCTGCGCGGTCAGGAGAACAACATCTACTTCCAGATCGGACTCACCATGCTGATCGCCCTTGCCGCCAAGAACGCGATCCTGATCTTCGAGTTCGCGGTGCTGAACCGCGATGCCGGCAAGTCTCCGTTCGATGCGGCGCTCACCGCGGCACGCGAGCGGCTGCGTCCGATCGTGATGACCTCGTTCGCTTTCATCCTGGGCTGCGTGCCGCTCGCCATCGCCACCGGCGCCGCGGCGAACAGCCGGCATTCCATCGGCACCGGCGTCATCGGCGGCATGCTGGTGGCGACGGTGATCGCCGTCTTCTTCATCCCGATGTTCTACTGGCTGATCGAATCGCTCACGGAGAAGGTCGGGCGCAAGCCAGCGACCCCTTCGAGCGGCACGAAGCCTCCCGCTGCGCCGCCCGTGAAACCGACCCCTGGCGGTGGCACGCCGGCCCCTTCCGCCCCGCACGACAAGCGGGCGGGCGACTGATACCCGACTCTGAGCGTTCGCCATGTCACTGAGTGCCTTCGCACGCTGCTCCATCTACGGCGCCGCTTTGAGCGCCGCGTTCGCCGCCGGCTGCTCGAGGGAGGCGCCGCCGTCGCCGCGGCCGGTGCCCGAGGTCACCATCGTAACGGTGCAGCCGCGGGACATCCCCTACACGCCGGAGTTCGTGGCGCAGACCGAGAGTTCACGCCAGGTCAACATCGTCGCGCGCGTCTCGGGTTACCTCGACAAGATCGCATACCAGGAGGGCGAGGTCGTGAAGGAGGGGCAGGTGCTCTTCCAGCTCGACCCGAAGCCGCTCCAGGCGCAGCTCGATGCCGCCCGCGGCGAGTTGCAGTCGCAGCAGGCGCGGTTCAAGACCGCCGACGCGACCTTGCGCCGGGTCAAGCCGCTCGCGGATCAGAACGCAGTCTCGCAAACGGATCTCGACCGCGCACAAGGGGAATTCGATTCGTCGAAAGCGGCGGTGTTCGCCGCGCAGGCGAAGGTGAAGGAGGCGGAGCTCAACCTCGGCTACACCACGATCCGCTCCCCGGTGACCGGACTCGCGAGCCGGTCGCTCCAGCGCCAGGGGACGTTCATCAACTCGACGGCGGACAGCGCGTACCTCACCTACGTCGCGGCGATCGATCCCATATGGGTGAACTTCAGCGTGTCGCAGAACCTCGCCGCGAAATGGCGCGACGAGACGAGGAAGAAGCTCTTGATCGAGCCGAAGAACCGCGACTACGAGGTCGAGATCGTGCTCTCCGACGGTACCCCCTATCCCTACAAGGGCAAGATCAACTTCGCCGACCCGTCCTTCAGCCAGGACACCGGCTCCTTCCTGGTGCGCGCGGTGCTGCCCAATCCGAAGCGGGACCTGCAACCGGGGATGTTCGTGACGGCTTACTCGAAGGGCGCCTTGCGGCCGAATGCGATCGTCGTGCCGCAGCTCGCGGTGCAGCAGGGCTCGAACGGCCACCTGGTCTACGTCGTCAAGCAGGACGGGACCGTGGAGGTGCGGCCGGTGGTCGTCGGCGATTACTTCGGCGAGAAGGAGATCGTGATCACCAGCGGTCTCGCCGCCGGCGACCGCGTCGTGGTCGACGG
>JAEUMX010000123.1 GCA_016791285.1 Burkholderiales bacterium | reverse complement strand
CTCATGGGACGATTTCTTCGACAGTCCGCTGCAGGCCACACCGGACTTCATGGCCAAGCGGGAGGATCTCCCGCTCCAGGAGCGGGCGTTCCTGTAGATGGCGCTCTACCTTCTCGACACGGACATCTGCTCCTACGTGATTCGCAATCGCCCGCCGCAGGCGCGGGAGCGGATGAACGCGGTTCCCCTGGAGGAGCAGGCCATGTCGGTGGTGACCTACGCCGAGCTGCTGTACGGTGTCAGAAGGTCGAAGCAGCGCGCGTGTAAAACCGCCAGGTGGTCGATGCGTTCGTGCGACATCTAACCGTGATCCCGTGGGACGCAGCAGCCGCCGAGCACTACGGGGACCTGCGGGCCACACTGGAGAAGCGGGGCACGCCCATCGGCGCCATGGACCTGATGATCGCCGCGCACGCGCGCAGCCTGGGCGCGATCATGGTGACCCACAACCGGCGCCACTTCGACAAGGTGCCGGGCCTGAAGGTGGAGAACTGGGTCTAAAGGCGTCGCGCTCATGCTGCCTTTGGTGGTCGGCCGCGAAGTCGAGGAAGGCTTCCGGAGTTATCTGACGTTCGGCTTCGAGTCGTCGAATCCCCTGTCTTCGGGGTTCGTCCGGACGTTCGCTCGGGAACCCCGATCTCGACGGGGCCTTGAACGCCAAAAGAGGCAAGACCTAGCCCCGTTGCTTTTTGCACAATTGGCGGCTAATCAAGATACAACACTAGGACTTGACCGTGAAACTGGATGTACTCCCCTGGATGTACCCCCTGGATGTACCCCTCGCGAGAAAGCGAAGTCTAGGGTAGAGTGAAAGGTCGGTCTCTCCTTTGCGAGACGATTGTCGTCTCTCGGCCTGAGCTGCCTCGGGTTCTGAGCTTGAAGGTATTCGCGCCCGTTTCGATGATTTCGCCCTCCGACGAATACCCCTTGGGAATAAGGCTTTCGAGCTGGGGCAACACTGCAAGTTCGGAGGCCGGCATCCTTCGCAAATCCACCTCTTGTCCACCCATGCGCATGGACCTCGGAACGGATCTCAGATCGATAATTTTCGTCGTCAATTTACTTCCATCGAGCTGCCACTCGCCCGTTGCGATAAAGTTGTAGACGAGCTCGACGTCACTTCCGTCAGGCATCTTCTCAGAAATGGAAGCTTGGCCTACGAAAGTGGCACTCTTGTTTCTCAAATATTCGGTCGTCCCGTGCACGATTACCCTTTGTCCCGAACCGGTTTCTTCCTTCTCCTTCGAATACCAAATGCCGATGAGAGCATTCTCCGAAGTTTCCGGGGCGTCCCTAATTTTTGGTTCGGGAACCGCAGCGGCAAGCCTCTTACTCTTTGGTTCGGGAGGAATCACCTTGGGTTCGGCAGGTGCAAGCGTTGGCGCAGCGTTTCCTGCGAGCCGCGAAGCTTGAGGAGGAGCGGGCGGGGGCTGCGGCGCCGCGAGGTTCGATGGCGAAGCGTTGCCTCCCGGTAAAGCTGAGATCATTTGCTCGCTTTGCTTCCGAGCATCGCTCTCCATGAGCGTGTTCAAAGCGATCAACGTGGTTAGTAACGAAGCAACGAGACCTGCGATCGCGAGCCCCTTCCCGCTGACCTTGCGTTGCTGCACATCGAAATAGGCGAACCCGGCGAGCGCAAGCGCGATCAACGAAAGCGCGACAAAGCCGCCGAGCGCTTCTCGATCGTGCTGTTCGGTGAAAAATGCAATCACAATGAGCGCCACGATCACCAGACTCCAGATCGCCTTTGCACCGCGCTTTGTGCTAACGGGACTAGCGTCGGGGGCGATTCGCATGGCGCCGAGTTTTTCCAGCCGCTGCACGATTTTGGTGACGTCCGCTTCCCAGTCGCCGTCGCGCAGCTTGAGGGCGTTGAGTTCTGCGAGCGGTGCAAGGTCTTGCGGCAGTTCAGACGCCGCCGGCATTTGCGCGTCTTCAAGTAGCAGCGGAATGATCGCCGCGCCATCATGCACTGCGTCGGCGATTTCGAGGCGTACCGGGTCGTCGCGATTGTCGAGCCGGCGGTTTCCGCGCGCGTCGCGCGCGTTGCTCCAGTCTTTACCCATAAGTACGAGCAGCACCGAATCGCTGTCTATCTCGTTCAGCACGTGCTGCCTCCACGATACTCCGCCTTCGATGCTTTCTTTGTCGCGGAACACTTGAGACTCGCCGAACCGGCGGCGCAATTCGCGGCTCAAGTTTCCCGCGACATACTGATCAGGCTCTCTGCGGTAGCTGACGAATATCTTTCTCATGGGCGCCTCTCCCTGATAGATTCAGCCGGGGGTGTCGAGCTTCACGCTTGCCAGACCTCCATATGCAGACGTGCCGTTCGTTGTGCGGCTTGATCCGCTCGAGTCACACCGGCTCACGCCGGCCGAGCGGCCGGCGGTCCTTGCCGCGATGCACTTCAAGGCCCAGCATGAGGCCATTCACCTGACCCAGGTTGACGATGGCGACGTATCGCCCGCCGACCGGGATCAGGAAGTCCTGGTAGAACTCGCTTTGGGAGACGTAGCGCTCGTCGAACTGCTCATGGCATAGCACCCATTTTCCGTCCGCACGCTCCGTAATGAGCTTGCGCCGGGGATCGATGGCGCCGTAGTGATCGATATAGGCCTGTTCGCTCCCGGTCGGAATCCACCGCGAGCTCGCGCTGAAGATGGTTGCATCCACGCGCGCGTCCCACGCCACGTAGTGTGCAAACGCAGCATCGATGACGGAACAGAAGTCGTCGAGAAAGGCGCCCCAGCCCTCCGGCTCCAGGGCCATCTCGTAGAGCTTCCCGACGCACGAGTGGAACAGCTCTTCCTGGGACATGACGCCCCCCAACCCGTCTGATTGTTCCGCGTTCTCGACGAGTCACCGCGAGATCGGTTCCGCCGCGGCTCTCTACTTACCTGTATAGCATCTCTTTAGCAGGGTTGCATCAGACTTTTGGGCTAATCCGAGG
>JAEUMX010000276.1 GCA_016791285.1 Burkholderiales bacterium | reverse complement strand
GGCGCACATCGTCATCTCGCCGGGGCCTTGCACGCCGACCGAAGCGGGGATCTCGGTGCCGCTGATCGAGCGCTTCGCCGGAGAGATTCCGATCCTCGGCGTGTGCCTCGGTCATCAGAGCATCGGCCAGGCCTTCGGCGGGCGCATCGTGCACGCGAAGCAGCTCATGCACGGCAAGACTTCGCAGATCCACCACGCGAATGCGGGTGTGTTCGCGGACCTGCCCAACCCCTTCACTGCGACCCGCTATCACTCACTCGTAATCGAGCGCGCATCGCTGCCCGAGTGTCTCGAGATCACCGCCTGGACCGATGACGGCGAGATCATGGGCGTGCGGCACCGGAGCCTGGCCGTCGAAGGCGTGCAGTTTCACCCGGAATCGATCCTGACCGAGCACGGGCACGATCTGCTCGCGAATTTCCTGAAACGCTCCGACCGACTGGTGCACGCGCCATGACCCCGCAGGAAGCCCTGAACCGCCTGATCGACAGCCGCGAGATCTTCCACGACGAGATGCTCTCGGTGATGCGCCAGATCATGGGCGGCGCGATGACGTCCGCACAGATCGCCGGCATCCTCATGGGGCTTCGCGTGAAGAAGGAGACCATCGGCGAGATCGCGGCGGCGGCGCAGGTGATGCGGGAGTTCGCGACCAAGGTGCACGTGGCGGACAATCACCGCCTGGTCGACACCTGCGGCACCGGCGGCGATGCCGCACACACCTTCAACATCTCCACCGCTGCGGCGCTGGTTGCGGCCGCCGCCGGGGCGAAGGTGGCGAAGCACGGCGGGCGCTCGGTGTCGAGCAAGTCCGGCAGCGCCGACGTGCTGGAGGCGCTCGGCGTGAACCTGAACCTGGCACCCGAAGCCGTTGCGCGCTGCATTGACGAAGTCGGCATCGGCTTCATGTTCGCACCGAACTTCCACGGGGCGATGAAGCACGCGGCCCCGGTCCGGCGCGAGCTCGGCGTGCGCACGCTCTTCAACATCCTCGGGCCCCTTACCAACCCGGCCGGGGCGACGCGCCAACTGCTCGGCGTCTTTCACCCCGATCTGGTCGGCATCCAGGTGCGCGTATTGGAGCGGTTGGGCAGCCAGCGCGCGATGATCGTCCACGGATCCGATGGTCTCGACGAGATCACGCTCGCGGGCGAGACGCTGGTGGGCGAGCTCAAGGACGGCAGAGTCTCGGAGTACGCCATTGCCCCCGCGCAGTACGGATTCGCGACTACGGACACCGATGCCATCCGCGTCGCGGACGCAGCCGCGGCAAAGTCGATGCTCCTCGCGGTGCTCGGGAATGTCCCGGGACCGGCGCGGGACATCGTGCTGCTGAATGCCGGCGCGACGCTCTACGTCGCGGGCCTGGCCGACTCCATCGCCGCGGGCATCGACCAAGCGCGCCACGTGCTCGATAGCGGCGCTGTGGCCGCGAAGCTGGGCGCGCTGGTGGCGTTCAGTCGGCAGTCCGCGACGTGAGGTGACGCGCGTGAGCGATATCCTCGAGCGCATTCTCGAGGTCAAGGCCGGGGAGGTCGCGGCGGCGAAAGCGCACACGCCGCTCGCGGCGGTTCGCGCCCAGGCCGAGCAGGCGCCGCCCGTGCGCGATTTCGTGGGCGCAATACGCACGAAGATCGCGGCCGGCGATCCGGCAGTGATCGCCGAGATCAAGCGCGCGAGCCCGAGCAAGGGCCTCCTGCGCGATCCCTTCGAACCCGCAGCCATCGCGGCGAGCTATGCAGCCCACGGCGCGGCCTGCCTGTCGGTGCTGACCGACCGGCAGTTCTTCCAGGGCGCTCCCGAGTATCTCCAGGAGGCCCGGGCTGCCTGCGACCTGCCCGTGTTGCGCAAGGACTTCCTGATCGATCCGTATCAGGTATATGAGTCGCGGGCGCTGGGTGCCGACTGCGTCCTGCTGATCGCTGCGGCGCTGGCGCCGGAGGCGATGCGTGAGCTGGAACAGCTGGCGCTGTCGCTCGGGCTCGCGGTGCTGGTCGAGGTGCACGACGGCGCGGAGCTGCAGTCGGCTATGCGACTCGCCACGCCGTTGATCGGCATCAACAATCGCAACCTCCGCACGTTCGAGACGCGCCTCGAAACCACGCTCGAGCTTGCCGCGCGGGTCACCGGAGATCGCATCGTGGTCACCGAAAGCGGCATTCTCGATCCTGCCGACGTTGCTCGCATGCGCGCGGCGGGCATCCAGGCTTTTCTCGTGGGAGAGGCCTTCATGCGCGCGTCCGACCCGGGCGAAGCGCTGCGCCAACTCTTCTTCGAGTGAGGGGTTGTTGCGCGAAAGCAACAAAAAGGGCCGGAATTGGCCTATTGCCTACAATGTTTGTTGCGCCTCTTTCTTGCGCTTTGGCACAATGCCAGTCAGCTTCTCGAAAACGGGGAGGTTGCCCAGCGGTGTGCTCCTTCGAGCGCCTTGGGTCCAAATCTCGAAAGAGCATTCCTCTTAACGGTTAAGGAGAATTTGTATGAAGAAGAATCTGCTTGCTCTGGCCGTTGCGGGCG
>JAEUMX010000208.1 GCA_016791285.1 Burkholderiales bacterium | reverse complement strand
ACGGGTACCCTGCTCTACCTCCGCCTCGCGTCCCCCGAGATCGTGCATCGGTAGCCCGGGGTCCGCCCCGCGACGTGGGATAATCGCGATCCCGGCAACGAACCCTCGCGACCCATGACCCTGCCCCCGAAGGACATCTTCAAGGCCTACGACATCCGCGGCATCGTCGGCCAGACCCTCACCCCCGAATACGCCCACGCGATCGGCCACGCCATCGGCTCCACGGCGCTCGACCGCGACGTCTCCACCATCGCCATCGGGCGCGACGGCCGCCTCTCCGGGCCATCTCTCGCCGCGGCGCTGGCACGCGGCGTCCAGTCCGCCGGCGTGAACGTGATCGACGTCGGTCGCGTCGCCACCCCCATGCTCTATTTCGCCGCGCACGAGCTCGGCAGCGAGTCGGGCGTCATGGTGACCGGCTCGCACAATCCGCCGGACTACAACGGGCTCAAGATGATGCTCGCGGGCGAGACACTGGCGGGCGAAGCGATCCAGGCCCTGCGCGCGCGCATCGAGTCCGGCGATTTGCGACACGGCTCGGGCCGTCTGGAGACGCGCGACATCAGCGAGATCTACCTCTCGCGCGTCGCCGGCGACGTCAAGGTCACGCGGCCGATCAAGATCGTCGTCGATGCCGGCAACGGTGTCGCCGGAGCGTTTGCCCCGGAGCTCTATCGACGCCTGGGCTGCGAGGTGCGTGAGCTCTTCTGCGAGGTGGACGGGAGCTTCCCCAACCATCATCCCGACCCTTCGGTGCTGGAAAACCTCGAGGACCTGATCCACGCGCTGAAAACCACCGACGCTGAGATCGGCCTTGCGTTCGACGGCGACGGCGACCGGCTGGGCGTGGTCACCAAGGACGGCACGGTCATCTACCCCGACCGGCAGCTCATGCTGTTCGCCGCCGACGTGCTCTCGCGCAATCCGGGCGCCACGATCATCTACGACGTGAAGTCCACACGCAATCTCGCGCCGTGGATCGAGCGCCACGGCGGCAAGCCGCTGCTGTGCCGCACCGGACACTCGTTCATCAAGGCGAAGATGCGCGAGACCGGCGCCGCGCTCGCCGGCGAGATGAGCGGGCACGTCTTCTTCAAGGAGCGCTGGTACGGCTTCGACGACGGGCTCTATGCCGGCGCGCGGCTGCTCGAGTACCTGTCACGTCAGACCGACATCGACGCGACGCTACATGCAATCCCCGACGCCGCCTCGACCCCGGAGCTGCAGATCCAGTTGAAGGAAGGCGAGAACTACGCGCTCATCGCTGAGCTGCAGAAGACCGCGAAGTTCACCGACGCGCGCGACATCGTCACGCTCGACGGACTGCGCGTCGAGTATGCGGATGGCTTCGGTCTCGCGCGCTCGTCGAACACCACGCCGGTCATCGTGCTGCGGTTCGAAGCCGACAACGAGGCGGCGCTTAAGCGGATCCAGGACGACTTCCGGCGCGTGATCCTCGGCGCGAAACCGAACGCGGTGTTGCCGTTCTAAGCGACGCGTGAACGGCACCGGCAGGTGTGACGGCATGTACTTCTGAAGCACACCCGTCGCCCTGCCATACTCCCACGCGTAATCACGGGACGCGGACCTGCGGGCGGATTCGCCGGCGCGAATACCGTCGGGATCGCAGTCGCGAGCCTGCGATCGTCCACTTGGTTGCGTAGCGGATGTACGGATACCAAACAGTCACGCTCTTCGCAGTTCCCCTCAAGCCTGGTCAGGGCGAGGCATCCTTGAAAGCCCGCAGCACGGCATTCATGCGCGTCTGATAGCCCGGACCCTGAGCCTTGAACCATTCAAGCACGTCTTCGTCGATGCGAAGGGAGATTGACGTCTTGGCGGGAACCGACTTCAGACCGCGCCGCACGATGCCACGGACGATGTGCTTCACGTCAGCTTCTGGGTGCTCAGCGGTGAGCTTGATTTCTTTTTCTTTCATTCGCTTAACCCGACCCCAGTCAGTCTTCGAGATTCTGGAAGAGGATGGCTTGCTCTTTCGTTGTGGCTTTGCGGCAGGAGATGACACGGATTTCATCTTGAGTCTCGGTGTGAACAATGGAGACAACGACTCGGCCCAAGAAACCGAGGGTCACAAAGCGCTTTTCCCCGTAATCAAAGCGGTCGTCTTCGTAGGTGAAGGTTGGTCCTTCAAACACCTTCTCCGCGTCAACGAAGTCCAGGCCGTGGTCCTTAAGATTGGCCTTGCGCTTCTTTTCGTCCCAGGAGAAGTGCATTTACGTAGCGTATATACACGCTCGGGCTCTGTCAACACGCTGCGCACCCCCCGACGGTCCAGGTGAGTAGCCGCCGCCCCGAGGGTCGCCAACAGATCAGCCGTGCCAGGCCTGCTCGACCTGGCGGTTACGGAGCCGCATCCGGGTTACCTTCACTGGGGCACCACCATCGCCGATTAGACAGCCAAAGTGCTTTGCGAAGTAAAGGTGAACGCCGAGCATGCCAGGCCGACAACCGGTCAAGAAGGCTCTGGCGGGTCGGATCGTCTCGCCGGGGCGGAGTGGTGGATTTCGCTTCCGCAGGAAGGTGGCAAGTGCTTCCCAACTCTTGTCGTGCTGCTGAGTACGCCTGTTGTTGCAGACAGCGCAGAGAGGTGACTCAAACATCAGCTTCTTAGAGCGAGCACCTTGCACGAGTTCGTGTCGCTCATCCCCCCGCTTCCGGAATAGCGGCTTGTGCGTGGTGATGTGGCCGAAGATATCTCGAATGTCTGAGACCTTGATGAGGTGCTCGCCTGTTTCGGCGGGATCGCCGCAGATCCAACAGTGCATATGCGGTGTGAAACCTACGCTAGCGCTCAATTCAGAGACTTCACCAGACTTTCGGGCACCCAACGGCAGAGTGCAGCCAACCTTGTGAACCAAGATCTGTTGAAAGAAGTGCTCACCGCGCAGCATCCCCCATCCGGTATTCGTGCGTCACATCGTCCAGCCGCTGTTTGAGATCCGGCGTCATCACGAAGTCGACCGCAGCCACGCTCGCAGCGAGCTGCTCCGGCCGGCTTGCGCCGATGATCGGGGA
>JAEUMX010000115.1 GCA_016791285.1 Burkholderiales bacterium | reverse complement strand
CTCATGGGATTCGTGCTGCCCTCGCTCGGCCTCGAGCGCGACAACGAGCGGCTCTATGGCGACATCGCGACGTCTCTCATGCTGGTCTCGGGGGTCGCCGTCGCCTCGGCAGAGCGGCGGACATTCCTGCTCGCTGTCCTCATGGCCATCGCGACGCTCGCCGTGCGCTGGGCCGTCTGGTTCTCCCCGCCCGGCACGCTCGGCGCGTGGCCCGAGCTCGTTGCCTGTGCAACGGTCCTGGTGTTCTCGCTGATCATCCTGCGGCAGGTTGTTCGTCCCGGCGAGGTCGACCTGTCGAGGGTTCTGGGCGCAATCGCGGTCTATCTGCTCCTCGGGATCGGATGGGCGAACGCGTATCAGGTCGCCGAGCACTTCTTTCCCGGCTCGTTCGTGAGTGCGACCGCGACGCCGGTCGCGGTAACCGACTGGATGTACTTCAGCTTCGTCACGCTCACGACGGTGGGCTATGGCGACATCGTCCCGGTGCATCGCGTCGCGCGCTCGCTCGCAACATTGGAGGCCCTCAGCGGCCAGCTCTACCTTGCGGTACTGCTGGCGCGGCTCGTATCGCTTCAGATAAGCACTCGAGACCGCTCGAACGGATAGCTGGGCAATGCCCTATCTTCCGGTGCCACCGCTCAGCGAGGCCACCAACCTCGCGTACTGCGGATTCTCGGGATCCAGCTCCAGCAATTGTCTGGCGTAACCGAGCGCACTCTCCCGATTCCCCGCCGCCGAGTATTGCGCGAGAACGAACAACACTTCGCGATCGTAGGGCTGGCGCTTGAGCGCCTCCCTGAGCACCCGCAGCGCGTCCTGGGGACGCCCGGTGTCGTGCAGCGCGACCGCGTAGACATACGCATAGCGAGCGTTCGCCGGCGCGAGCTTCGCCGCCTCGCCCAACTCGCGCACTGCGGCCGCGGTCTGCTTCTGTCGCACCAACGCGAGGCCCAGTGCGTGATGGAGCGGCGCGGCCCGCGGCTCGAGCGCGACACCTTTGCGCAGCACCGCCTCCGCTTCACCGTCGGCACCCCATGCGCGGTGCAGATCCGCGAGAGTCACGCGCGCCTCGACCGAGCGCGGATCGATCGCGAGTGCCTGCTCGAATTGCGCGCGTGCGCGGTCGGGGTCGCCGCGCAGGGCGTACAGGTTGCCGAGGTTCACATGACCTTCCGGACGGTCGGCGTTGTACGTCTGCACCGCGACATACTCGGCGAGCGCCTTTGCGAACGCATCCCGTTGTGGCGCGGGAATCCTGCTCTCGTCCGGCCCGGCGAGCGCACGCGCCGCCTCGATACGCACGCTGCGCACCGGATCGGCGAACAGCCGCGGCAGATAGCGCAGGCGGATGGCGGAGTCGGTGGCGGACAGCGCTTCGACCGCCGCCAGACGCACCAGGGGGTCGGGATCGTTGAGTGCGTTCGTCACCGAGGACAGCGTCTCGGGCGTGAGCCAGGGCGCCAGTCGATCGATGGCCGTGGCACGCACGATCGCGGGCTGCGCGGGATCATCCGCGATCGCCTGCAGCGCGTCGCGCGCACCGGGCGCGCCGACTGAGCCCGCATGCAGCGCCTCGGCGAAGTTCTGATGACCGACGGGCGTCTTGCCGGTCCACTTCGCGATTGCGTCCGCCGCCCAC
>JAEUMX010000192.1 GCA_016791285.1 Burkholderiales bacterium | reverse complement strand
TGCCCGTCCCCATTGCCCAGGTTGCTGCCGCCGTAGTGATGCGAATCGGAGTTGAGGATCTCCCGATACGCACCGAGCCGCGGCACGCCGATGCGGTAACCGTGTCTTGGGACGGGCGTGAAGTTGACGACCACCACCAGGAAATCGTCGCCCGCCCGGCGCACGAAGCTCAAGATCGATTGCTGCGAGTCGTGGCAGTCGATCCATTCGAACCCCTGCCACTCGAACTCGTTGCCGTGCAGCGCGTGGGCATCGCGATAGAGGTGATTGAGGTCGCGCACGAGCCGCTGCATACCACTGTGGAGCGGATACTCGAGTACGTACCAGTCGAGCACACCAGCGCTGTTCCACTCCAGGCCCTGCCCGAATTCGGTTCCCATGAAGAGCAGCTTCTTGCCGGGATGGGTGAACATGTATGTGTAGAGCGTGCGCAGATTCGCGAAACGCTGCCACTCGTCGCCCGGCATCTTGTTCAGCATCGAGCCCTTGCCGTGGACGACCTCGTCGTGCGAGAACGGCAGCATGAAATTCTCGGTAAAGCAGTAGAGCATGCTGAACGTCAGCAGATCGTGATGGTACTGCCTGTGGATGGCCTCCTTCGATATGTAGCGCAGGGTGTCGTTCATCCACCCCATGTTCCACTTGATGTCGAAACCGAGGCCGCCGAGATAGGTCGGCCGGGAAACCTGCGGCCAGGACGTCGACTCCTCGGCGATCATGAGTACACCGGGACATTCGGCGTGCGTGACGGCGTTCAGTTCGCGCAGGAATTCGATCGCCTCCAGATTCTCACGGCCGCCGTACTGATTGGGAATCCACTCGGTGCGTGAGTAATCGAGGTAGAGCATCGAAGCGACCGCATCCACGCGCAGGCCGTCGATGTGCATTTCCTTCAGCCAGTAGAGCGCGCTGGAGAGCAGGAAGGTCCGCACCTCGTTGCGACCGTAGTTGAAGATGAGCGTCGACCAGTCGAGGTGCTCGCCCTTGCGCGGATCCTCGTGCTCGTACAGCGCGGTGCCGTCGAAGCGGGCAAGCGCGTACGCATCCTTCGGGAAGTGCGCCGGCACCCAGTCCAGGATGACGCCGATGCCGTTGCAGTGACAGTGATCGACCAGAAAGCGGAAATCGTCGGGCGTGCCGAAGCGGCTGGTCGCGGCGAAGTAGCCCGTTGCCTGATAGCCCCACGAAAGATCGAACGGATGCTCGGTCACGGGCAGCAGTTCGATGTGGCTGAATCCCATGTACTTCACGTAATCGACGAGGCGTTCCGCCAGCATGCGGTAGTTCAGGAACTCGCCTTCCGGTCCGCGCTGCCAGGATCCGAGGTGGACTTCGTACACCGACATCGACGCATGCTGCCAGTCCCACGCGGCGCGCCGTTCCATCCATTCCCCGTCCTGCCATGCATGCTTTGGCTCGCCGACCACGATCGAGGCCGTATTGGGTCGCGCCTCGAACTGCTGACCATAGGGGTCGGACTTGAGCATGATCTGGCCGGTGTGGCGATTCCTGACTTCGAAGCGGTAGAGTGCACCGGGGCACAGGTCCGGAATGAAGAGCTCCCAGATCCCGCAGCCCGGACGCACCCGCATCGGGTGCCGCCGGCCGTCCCAGCGGTTGAAATCGCCGACCACGCTCACCCGCTCGGCGTTCGGTGCCCATACCGCGAACAGCACGCCCCGCACCCCGTCCACGTCGCGCTCGTTGGCGCCCAGGATCTGGTAGGCCTGACGGAGCTTGCCTTCGCTGAACAGATACAGATCGGTGTCGGAGATCTGCGGCGGATAGCAGTAGGGATCGTAGGCGATGTGCTGGTGGTGTGATTCGTCGCGCCAGATCAGCCGGTAGCGATCCGGCACCGCATCCGCCGGGCCACGCCACTTGAAGAAGTCGGTCCCCGGCACGCGCTCCAGGTGCAGATCGCCTTCCGCGATCGCGACCTCTGTGGCGTACGGGATAAATGCGCACACGACGACACCGTCGTTCACGGGGTGCCGACCCAATACCGAAAACGGATCATGGTGCCGTGCCTCGGCAATCCTGATTTCTTCATCGCTAAGACGGGGTTGAGCCATGACCTCCCTCACATGCATTGCACTCATATCGATTCCTGGATCGTAGGACGGAAAACACAAGGCCACCGGATACGTCGTCCGATACCCTGCCGGAGATGCGCCGATTTTCGGCTGGACTGCGGCGCGCGACCCACGGCAGCGATGTTCTTGTCGTTGCGCACGGGTGCTGCGGCACAGCCTCTCTCGTGCGGAGCAGACGAGGCGGACGATTCACCACGCTCGCGAAACGAGCGCAGGTATCATTATGCCCGATCGGCGGGCAGCGACCCCAACTTTCAACGGAAAAATGCCGTGGTGAAACGCACGTTACAGCCTCGACGCAAGCGCCTTGCGAGCGAGGCGCAATCGACACTCTGGCCGGGCGCGCCCTACCCGCTCGGCGCGACTTGGGATGGACACGGCGTGAACTTTGCCGTGTTCTCAGAACGTGCCGAAGCCATCGAGCTCTGTATCTTCGATCCGCGGGGTCGGCGCGAACTGATGTGCGCCCACCTGCCCGAGCGCACCGATTTCGTCTGGCACGGCTATCTGCCCGACGCGGCGCCCGGAACGCTCTATGGACTGCGCGCCTACGGCCCGTACCGACCCGAGCAAGGTCAGCGCTTCAACGCGAACCGGTTGCTGCTCGATCCCTATGCCCGAGCCATCGTCGGCAGATTGCGCTGGACCGATGCTCACTTCGGTTACAAGGTCGGCGCGCCGCGCGCCGACCTGACCTTCGACTGGCGCGACAATGCGCCCGCCATGCCGAAATGCCGCGTGACCGATGCGGCGTTCGATTGGGAAGACGACCGTCGTCCCGCCGTTCCGTGGAGCGACACCGTCGTCTACGAACTGCACGTGAAAGGGTTTACGGCACGCCATCCCGGCATTCCGCCAGCGCTGCGCGGCACCTACGCGGGGCTCGCCAGCGCCCCGGCGATCGACCATCTGCGGGGGCTCGGCGTGACAGCCGTGGAACTGCTCCCGATCCACTCCTTCGTCGACGATCGCGTCCTGGTGGAACGCGGCCTGCGCAACTACTGGGGCTACAACAGTCTGGGTTTTTTTTCACCCGATTCCCGGTACGCGGCAAGCGACGATCCGGTGAACGAGTTCAAGGCGATGGTGCGCGCGCTGCATCGGGCCGGCATAGAGGTGATCCTGGACGTGGTCTACAACCACACCGCGGAAGGCAATCACCTCGGACCCACCTTCTCCTTCCGCGGCCTGGACAACGCGTCATACTACCGGCTGACGCCCGTCAACCCGCGTTACTACATGGACTACACCGGGTGCGGCAACACCTTGAACACGATGCACCCGAAGGTGCTGCGACTCATCATGGACTCGCTGCGCTACTGGGTCGAGGAGATGCGCGTCGACGGTTTCCGCTTCGACCTCGCCACCACGCTGGCGCGCGAGGCGCACGCCTTCGACCCGGCCGGCGCGTTTCTCGACATGGTGCATCAGGATCCCGCGCTCGCCCGCGTGAAGCTCATCGCCGAGCCCTGGGATCTGGGCGAGGGCGGCTACCAGGTCGGCGGCTTTCCGGTCGGCTGGTGCGAGTGGAACGCGAAGTACCGCGACGCGGTGCGCGCCTACTGGAAGGGCGACGGCGGGCTCATCGGCGATCTCGCCTCGCGGTTGACGGGCTCGAGCGACCTCTTTGCACACAACGGGCGCGGCCCGCGTGCGAGCCTCAACTTCATCACCGCCCATGACGGCTTCACGCTGCGCGATCTGGTGAGCTACGAGCGCAAGCACAACGATGCGAACGGCGAAGACAATCGCGACGGCGCAGACAACAATCTGGGCTGGAACTGCGGTGTGGAGGGCCCCACCGACGACCGCGAGATCTGCGCACTGCGCGCCCGCCAGCAGCGCAACCTGCTCGCAACGCTGCTGCTGTCGCAAGGCGTTCCGATGCTGGTCGCGGGCGACGAGATGGGGCGCACGCAGCACGGCAACAACAACGCGTATTGTCACGACAGCGAAACGAGCTGGCTCGATTGGCCGCAGACCGAAGAGAATCGCGATCTGCTCGATTTCGCAACCCGCGTCATCCGCCTGCGCCGCGAACACCCCGCGTTTCGGCGGCACAGCTTCTTCCAGCAGGGACCGTTGCCCGACGGTGTGCGCAACGTGCGGTGGTTCGGACCCGACGGCCTGGAGATGAGCGACTACGAGTGGAACCAGGGCTTCGCACGCTGTCTCGGCATGTACCTGGCGGGTGACGCCATCGGTGAGGTCGATGCCCGGGGCGTGCCGGTCGTCGATGACAACTTCCTGCTCCTGATCAGCGCGCACCACGAAGAGATCCCGTTCGTCCTCCCCGGTTTCCGCTCGAACGCGCGGTGGCAGGTCGCGCTCGACACGAGCGATCGTGCATCCGACGCGCAGGCGCGCCGCTATCATGCCCGTGGCGATGCCTTCCCGCTCCAGGGACGGTCGCTGGTCCTGCTGCTCCAGCCGCAAACGCGCGCGGACAGCGAGAGCGTCGAGGAAGAGCCGGCGGCCGCCGGCGCCGGTGCGGACTTCTCCTGACACCTCTGAACCAACCTCGGAACGAAATCATGCGAGTCTTCAACTTCAGCGCCGGTCCCGCGGTGCTTCCGGAAGTCGTGTTGCGATGCGCCGCCACCGAGATGCTCGACTGGCACGGCAGTGGCATGTCGGTCATGGAAATGAGCCATCGCAGCAAGGCCTTCATCGGCATCGCCGAGAAGGCGGAAGCCGACCTGCGCACACTGCTGGCGCTTCCCGCTCACTACAGGGTGCTGTTCCTCCAGGGCGGTGCGATTGCCGAAAATGCCATCGTGCCGATGAACCTCCTCGGCGACAAGTCCACGGCGGATTACGTCGACACCGGCGAATGGTCGAAGAAGTCGATCCAGGAAGCGAAGAAGTACTGCACGGTGAACCTCGCGGCGTCGGCGGCAGACAGCGGCTTCACCCGCGTGCCGCCCCAGGAGACATGGTCGCTCACCAAAGACGCGGCCTACGTCCACGTCTGCACCAACGAGACGATCGGCGGTGTCGAGTATCACTGGACCCCCGACACGGGAGAGGTTCCGCTCGTCGCGGACATGTCCTCACACCTGCTGTCGCGCCCGGTCGACGTGTCGAAGTTCGGGGTTATCTACGGCGGCGCGCAGAAGAACATGGGGCCCGCCGGACTCACCGTCGTCATCGTCCGTGACGACCTGCTCGACCGCGCACTGCCGATCACGCCGTCCGCGTTCCACTGGAAGAAGCAGGCGGAAGCCGCTTCGATGCTCAATACACCGCCCACCTATGCGATCTACATCGCGGGACTGGTGTTCCAGTGGCTGCTCGCGCAAGGCGGACTGACCGAGATCGAGCGCATGAACATCGCCAAGGCCGGTCTCCTCTACGATTACCTCGATCAGTCCTCGTTCTATTCCAATCCGGTGCGCAGGGAAGATCGTTCGCGCATGAACGTCCCCTTCCGGCTGCGGGACGAGGCGCTCGACGAAGCGTTTCTCAAGGGGGCAAAGGCGGCCGGTCTGGTCGAGCTCAAGGGCCATCGCAGCGTCGGCGGCATGCGCGCGTCGATCTACAACGCGATGCCGGTCGAAGGGGTGAGGGCGCTCATCGAATACATGAAGGACTTCGCGGCACGCCACGGTTGAGCCACGCAATCATGAACAAGTATCAGATCCTCGTCCTGAACCATATCTCCAACCACGGCCTGCGCCGCCTGCCCGCCACACGCTATGCGGTGAGCAAGTCGGCGGAGCAACCGGACGCCATCCTGGTGCGCTCGCACAACATGCACGAGATGGCGCTTCCGGCGAGCGTGCGCGCCATCGGCCGGGCCGGGGCCGGCACCAACAACATTCCCGTCGCCGAGATGTCGAAGCGCGGCGTGCCGGTATTCAACACCCCTGGCGCCAACGCGAATGCCGTCAAGGAGCTGGTGCTGGCAGCGCTCCTCATGGCGGCACGCAACGTGGTGCCCGCCCTCGCCTACGTGGCGGATCTGCACGCCAAGACGTCGAACCTCGAAAAGCAGATAGAGGACGCCAAGAAGCGCTTTGCCGGAGTCGAGATCACGCACCGCTCGCTCGGCATCGTGGGCTTGGGCGCCATCGGCAGCCTCGTCGCGGACACCGCGCTCAAGCTCGGCATGCGGGTCATCGGCTTCGATCCGGACATCACGGTGGACGCGGCCTGGCGACTGCCCGCGAGCGTGCGCAAGGCCGCCACCATCGAAGAGCTGCTGCAGCAGTCCGATTTCGTCAGCCTGCACGTGCCGCTGCTGTCCAGCACGCGCCACCTGATCGACGAGAAGCGGCTCGCGGTCATGAAGCACGGCGCCAGTCTCCTCAACTTCGCGCGCGATGCGCTGGTCGACGAGCACGCCGTCGTGGCGGCGCTGCGCGCGCATCGCCTCAAGTGCTACGTCTCCGATTTCCCCAGTGCCGACCTGTCGCGCGAGCCGGGTGTCATCGCCTTGCCGCACCTGGGCGCATCGACCGCCGAGGCAGAGGAGAACTGCGCCGTGATGGTGATCGATCAGGTGCGCGAGTATCTCGAGAACGGCGCGATCCTGAACTCGGTGAACTTCCCCAACGTCGACATGGCGCGCGAGTCTCCCTACCGCGTTGCCATCGCCAACGCCAACGTACCGAACATGCTGGGGCAGATCTCCACCGCGATGGCCAACGGCGGGCTCAACATCCACAACATGGTCAACAAGTCGCGCGGCGAGATGGCCTACACGCTGGTCGACGTCGACAGTCCCGTCCACGACGATGTCATCCGCACCATCGCCGGCATCAAGGGCGTGTTGTCGGTGCGCGCGATCCCGGCCGCCGAGACCGCCTGACGCGCAAGCTTCAGAGTCGAGCCGTCACGATCCTGCCGACTTCGGCATCGGTGAGGGCGATCGGATTCGTCTTCATGCTCGACCCGCGGCTCGACGCCACGATGCGAGGCACGTCTGCCGCCGTGACGCCGTAGCGGGACAACCGCGGCAGCTCGAGCGCCTGCTGCCAGTCGTGAAGAACGGCGAGCAGCGCTTCGTGCGCTTGGGCTTCGCCCAGCTCGCTGCGCCCCGACAGGCAGCGACCGATCTCGGCGTACTTCGCCAGCGCAGGGCTCCGCGAGTCACGCATCGTGACGGCCTCGACGTTCACTCGCGTGGCCGCTGCGACCAGCGTCCCGCACGCAACGCCGTGCGGAATCGGAAAGAAGGCGCCGAGCGGCGCGGCAAGGCCGTGCACGGAGCCCAGCCCCGTCTGCGCGAGGCAGATGCCCGACAGGAGCGAGGCATAAGCCATCCGCTCGCGGCCCTGCGCCGCGCGCTCGCCACCCGCATGCCAGTCGAGCAGACCTTCGTTGGCCGCCGCGATGCCGGAGCGCGCCAGCGCATCGGTAAGGGGGTTGGCGCGCGACGAGACAAACGATTCCAGCAGTTGGGTGAAGGCGTCCATGCCGTCGGCCGCGATCAACGCCGGTGGACACCCGTCAAGCAGATCGGGGTCGACGATCGCCCATTCCGCGACGAGCTGATCGTCGCGAAAGGACTTCTTGAATCCCGCCTCGCCATGCACCGACAGCACGGCGTTCTTGGTCGCCTCCGAACCCGTGCCCGCCGTGGTCGGGACGGCGATGAAGGGCGTGGCCGGTCCCCGATACGGTTCCTCGGGACCGACGCCCTCGAGATGGTCCATCACCGAATTCCCCAGCCGCAGCAATCCCGCGATCGCCTTTGCGGCGTCCAGTGCACTGCCGCCGCCGATGCCGACCACGGCGTCGAAGGGGTCGTGGTGAAACTGCGCCACGACACCATCCACGAAGTGCGGCGAGGGCTCGCCGGTCACGCGTACCTGCTCCCAGGCGAAGCGCTGCGCGCGCAACGCCTCGTAGAGCCAGGCGCCGCCGGCAGACGCGTCGAACGAGGACTGTCCGGTCACCAGCAGAAGGCGCTTGCCGTAGCCGCTCGCAATGTCCGGCAGACGGCGCAGGCTGCCCGCGCCGAATTCGATGCGCGGCAGGCGCGCGATGGAGAAAGGGGCAATCATGTGGAAGCGGTGAGCGCTATTGCCGCTGTTGCCTGAGCCGCGCTTCGGTCAAACCGGCTTCGTCGGTGCGTGCCGCGGCAAGCGCCTGCGCCAGATCGAAGAGCGACATCGCGTAATTGACGCTGCGATTGTAGCGGGTAATGACGTAGAAGTTGTTGAAGCCGAGGAAGTAGAGCGGACCGTCCTCGCCCTGCAAGCGCAGAACCGCCGCCTTGTTCGTGCCCGGCACCGCGGTGCGTGGCCGCACACCCGCCGCGGCGAGCTCGTCGACGCTCATGGTGGGCTTCAATCCCAGGTCGACGAGCTCGGCAATGCGCTCGCCGACGGCATCGGCCTGGACCGCGACGAGCCCATTGCGCTCCCAGCCGAACGCGTGCATGTAGCTCGCCACGCTGCCGATCGCATCCGCGTTGCGCGATAGATCCGGGCGGCCGCTGCCGTCGAAGTCGACCGCGTACCTGCGGTAGCTCGACGGCATGAACTGCGCGATGCCCATCGCGCCGGCATAGGAACCGCGCGGCCGCGTCGGATCCACGCCCTGCTCGCGCGCGAGCAGCAGAAACTGCTCGAGCTCGGCACGAAAGAAATCCGCCCGCGGCGGCCAGTCGAATGCGAGCGTGTACAGCGCATCCAGAACGCGGAACTTGCCGGTGTCGCGGCCGTAGTTGGTCTCCACGCCGAGGGTCGCGACGATGATCTCCGGCGGCACACCGTAGCGCTCGCTCGCACGCGCGATGACGTCGGCGTTGCCCGACCAGAACGCGATGCCCTCGCCGACGCGCTCCGGATTCACGTAGCGGGGCCGGTACTCGAACCACGGTCGCGCCGTGCCGGGCCGCGCCATGGCGCGCAGGATCGATTCCTGAATGCGCGCCTTCGCCATCAGCCCGCGCATAGCGTTCGCGTCGAAACCATGTCGCTCCGATATCTCGACGACGAATGACTCGACTTCCGGACGCAGTTCGATCACGCCGCGTTCGGCGGCCTGCGCCCAGCTCGACCCATGTGACAACAGCAGTGCGCAGAGACACAGCGTGGCAACAAGTAGCTTCATGAGTTCCGGTGCTCCGCGACGGTGGCCGGCGCCGAAGCAAAATTCTAGCGCGACCGGTGATCTGCTTCGGAGCACGGGCGAAAAAAAAGCCGGCTGACGCCGGCTCCAAGTTGAGACACCCCTTCGCTGTGTAGTACGCAGAGTCAGTTCTTGAAGAGCTTGAACACCCAGACCGAGCCGCCCTGCTCGAGGAAGTTCACCTTCTTCGCGACATCACCACCCCAGAGCGGCACCGCGCCGCCCCAGCCCGCCACCACCGCGACATACTGCTGCCCGTCCTGTTCCCACGTCACCGGGGGCGCCACGATGCCGGTGCCGGTCTGGAAGCTCCAGAGCTGTTTGCCGGTCTTCGCATCGAGCGCGCGGAACTCACCTTCCGGGATGCCGTGAAACACCAGTCCGCCCTTGGTGGCCAGAACGCCCCCCCAGAGCGGCGCGCTGTTCTTCTGCTCCCAAACGATCTTCCCGGAGGCCGGATCGACCGCGCGCATGGCGCCGATGTAGTCGTCGTTGATGGTCTTGATGGTGAAGCCGGCACCGAGGAAGGCCGCGCCCTTCTTGAAGGCGATTGGCTCGTTCCACATGTCCATGCCCCATTCGTTCGCCGGCACGTAAAAGTAGCCGGTATCGGGGCTGTAGGCCATCTGCTGCTGGTTCTTGCCGCCCAGGAAGGACGGGGCGACGAACACCACGGTGCCCTTCTTGCCGTCGGCGCTCTTGGCCGGATCACCCGGCCGGTTGTCGTCGACGTAAACCGGTCTTCCGGTCTTGAGATCGATTTCCTTCGCCCAGGTGATCTTCTTCACGTACGGAAACGCGCTCAGCAGCTTGCCGGACTTGGCGTCGTTCACGTAGAAGAAGCCGTTGCGGTCCGCCTTGGCGCCGAGCATGCGGCCGTCCTTGCCCTTGAAGACGACGAACTCGTTCACGCCGTCGAAGTCCCAGCCGTCGTGCGGCGTGCTCTGGTAGTGCCACACGATCTTGCCGGTGGCCGGATCGATCGCAACCGTGGACGCCGAGTAGAGGTTATCGCCCGGGCGCACCCAGCTGTTCCAGGGAGACGGGTTGCTGGTGCCGGCGTAGATCAGGTTGAGCTCGGGGTCGTAGCTCATGTTGTTCCAGGGTGCGGCGCCACCAGTCTTGTACATGTCGCCGGGCCAGGTGGCGTTGGTCTTGCCGGTCACGCCGTTCTCCTGCCCGTCTTTGTAGCCCATGTTGCCCTCGACCGTGGGCCGGCTCCAGACGAGCTTGCCCGTCTTCGCGTCGCGCGCCTCGACGCGCCCGAGCACGCCGAATTCGCCGCCGGAGATGCCCGAGATGACCATGCCCTTGACGATCAGGGGCGCGGCAGTCAGCGAGTAGCCGGCCGCATAGTCGTCGACCTTATCCTTCCAGGCCACTTTCCCCGTCTCCTGATCGAGCGCGACGACCTGTGCATCGAGCGTGAAGAAGATCACGAGATTGTCGTACAGCGCGGCGCCGCGGTTCACGACGTCACAGCAGGGCATGATGCCGTCGGGCAAACGGTGCTCGTACTTCCAGAGCTTCTTGCCGGTCTTGGCATCGAGCGCAAAGATCCGCGAATACGAAGCCGTCACGAACATCCTGCCGTTGTGGATCAGCGGCTGCGACTCTTGTCCGCGCTGCTTCTCGCCACCGAACGAGAACGACCACACCGGCACGAGGTTTTGCACGTTGGACGCATTGACCTGCGAGAGCGGGCTGTAGCGCTGATTCTGCGGTCCCAGGCCCGAGCTCAGCACGTCGCCCGTGCTGGTCGCATCAGTGTCGATCTGCTGCTGCGTGACTGCGGCATACGCGGTGCCCCACGACAGCAGCGATGCTGCAATCAGGGCGGGCAGTACTCTCTTTTCGAACACGTCGATCCTCCTGTGGTGAGTTGCCGAAGTCCACTGTCCGGGACGCCCGAACGGCGTTACAACGAGGCGCCTTCGGCAATGTCCGTGCCACGCGCGGGACGCTCGCTCTCGATGCTTGGACGAGGGCGCCGGCAGGCCCGTGCGATGCCGGAGACGCAGCGCTTTGCCGGGTCGCGGCGGGCCGCGACCAGAAGATCATCACGCTTATCCCGCAGGATCGGCGGATCGGGAACGCGTGATTCAAAAGCAATCAGCTGTTCCATTCTGTTACACGCCGATCGAGCCGCCAGCGCACGACGGGCACGCTTCACTTGCGCGCTCCCAGCACCTGCTGCTCCAGGGCGGGGAAGAGATGCGTGACCGAGCGCGAGAACTCGTGGTCCACCAGCGGTATGGCCGCGAACCGCTGCGGAATCGGCGTCGCCATCACCTCGGTCATGTCCTGGCCCGTTTCCGCGGCGCGCTGGAGCGTCGCCTCGAGCCAGGTGAGATAGTCGCGCGTCTGCTTGATCGCGCGCGCATCGCTCACGACCGGCCCGTGCCCGGGCACGAGTTGCTTGTACGGCACCGACTGCAAGCGCTCGAGCGCAGCCAGCCAGACGCCGATATTCGCATGCGGCGTCGTCGCCGCGCGGTCGAAGAAGACGAGATCGCCGGCGAAGAGCACGCCGGTGGTCCGATCGAACACGGCGAGATCGCCCTCGGTGTGTCCGGCGAGCGCGAGAAACTCGAATTCATGGTCGCCGATCTGTTCGGCCCCATCTGCCTGCGCGCGGGCCGGCACGGCCGGTTCGGTGCCCGCCTCCCAGTCGCCGCACATGCGATACATGTTGTCCACGAGGGGACCGCCCATGGTCTGGATGCCCTGGATGGTCGCGGGTAACGCGGCGACCCCCACGTCGGAGAAGACCTGATTGCCGAGGAAGTGATCGGGATGGAAATGGGTGTTCACGACCTTCACCACCGGCCGATCCGTCACCTTGCGGATCGCAGAGCGCAACTGCTCGCCATAGCGTTTAGACGGACCGGTGTCGATCACCACCACGCCCGCGGAAGTGACGATGAATCCCACGTTCACGATGTTGCCGCCGTTCGCGGCCGAGAAATCCTCGGTGCGGCCGATCAGCACGTAGGTGCCGTCGGCGATCTTTCGCGGCGCGAGCCCGTAGTCGAAGCTGGCCGCAAACGCCACGGCGGCCAGGGCGAGTGCGCCGACCAGAGTGAGGACGCGGGTCATGGAGCGAGCTTGGAGGCGATCTGATTGCCGTTGTTGTCGACCCCCTTGAGCACGAGCGCGCCCGCGGGTCGCGCGCCGGCGGGCAGATCGAACGTGAAGATCGGATTCTCGGCGACCGGCTCGAACGTGTTGAGCCGCAAGTACGCCGTGCCCCCGTCGTCCTTCAGGACCAGCTGCTCGATGTAGAACGCCGGGATGCCCGGCGCAAGGCCGGTATCCATCGGGTGCATGACGCGCACCCTGACGCGCCGGCTCGCGTCGGGCTCGACCCACACGCGACCGTTGACATCGTTCAGCACCTTCTCCCAACCACCCGCGGCACGCCCGGCCCCGGGCGCCGTGCAGCCGCCGCCGGCCGCGTCGACCCACGTGCCACCGACGTGCCACACGCCGTCCGCCGTGCGCGCCGCGGCCCGCACCGGGCTCGCCTGCTGCAGCTTGAAACGAAAGGCAAGGACCGGCTTCGCCTGCTCCGGGTAGAACTCTAGTACCTTCAGGATCGGATTGAAGTCGGCGAACACCACGATCTCCTGCACGTCCGCCAATCCCGCGGCATCGACGCGGACCGGCACGTTCATCGAGTCTTCCGCGAACGTCGGCGCGGTGACCTTGACCCGGTCATCGAACACCACCGGCGCGCCCGGAAAGAACTGCTTGCGCATGTCCTCCCAGCGCGCCGACGCCAGGGGATCGCGCCCCTCCGCCGCGAGCGCGGCCGGCACCAGCAACAGAAGACACAACCAGCCCCATCGCATACGTGGCAACCTCTCGCTCGGAATTTGTATCGACATTGAACAATCGGCACGGAATCGGCAACATCCATGCCGCGCTGCCGGCTGTTATGATGCCCGCGATATCCCCGCGATACCAGTAGCGATGCCACTCCGCTCCGTCCGCACATCGTGCCTCGACATGGCCTATCAGACCCTCGGCGACGACGGCGCGCCGCCGATCGTTCTGGTGCACGGTTTTCCGGACGACCCGAGTTGCTGGGACCCGATCGCCGAGGCCCTGGTGGCGCAGGGCTTTCGCACGCTCGCTCCGTTTCTGCGCGGTTTCGGTCCGACGCGCTTCCTCGACCCGCATCGCCCCCGCAGCGGCGAGATCGCAGCCCTAGCCCACGACGTGCTGGAGTTTGCCAACGCGCTCAAGCTGGGCTCCTTCGTCCTGGTCGGCCACGATTGGGGCGCGCGCGCGGCTTACGCCGCCACTGCGCTGGCGCCGCACCGCGTGAGCGGCCTGATCGCGCTGTCCGTGGGCTACGGCGCTCACCCCCCGGGTCTGCCGCCGAGCTTCGAGCAGGCCCGCGCCTACTGGTACCAGTGGTACTTCGGCCACGCCCTCGGCCGCGCGGCCCTCGCCGCCGACCGCTACGGTTTCTGCCGCGAACTCTGGACGACTTGGTCGCCGGGCTGGCAGTTCCGCGAGGAGGATTTCGCGATCGCCGCGAAGTCCTTCGACAACACCGATTTCGTCGACGTGGCCGTCCATTCCTACCGCCATCGCTGGGGCGGCACGCCCGGCGACTCGCGCTACGAACACGCGCAGAAGCTGCTCGCGGCGCTGCCTCCGATCACCGCGCCGACCACGCTCCTGCACGGCGAAAACGATCACGCGACGCTCGCCGCCTCGACGCAGGGCCGGGAGCACCTGTTCCGCGGCAGCTACGTGCGGCGCGTGCTGCCGGGCATCGGCCACTTCGTTCCCCGCGAGTGCCCGGACCTCGTGCTCGAGGCGATTCTCGAGCGCGTTCATGCCGAGCCGCGCTGAGGCGTCCTCCCACCGGCAACTGCGCTTGCCGAGTGGTCAAGTGCTGGCGTGGACCGAATACGGCGACCCCGCCGGCGCACCTGTTCTCTATCACCACGGCTGGCCGGGCTCGCGGCTCGAGGCGCGCTTCGCGCACGAACCCGCGATCGGGTTGGGATTGCGCATCATCGCCCCGGACCGCCCCGGCTACGGCGCCTCCACCCAGACATCCATCCGCACCCTCGGCGACTGGCCGGCCGACGCTGCCGCCCTTCTCGATCACCTGGAGATCTCCCTCTTCGCTGCGGTCGGCGTGTCCGGTGGCGCTCCCTACGCCTTGAGCTGCGCAGCATTGCTGCCCGACCGGGTGGCCCATGTGTGCGTCGTGAGCGCCATGGGTCCGGTCGACGGCAGTTCGGCCCTGCGCGACTTCGACCCGGTGCGAAGACTGGCACTGCGGCTCGCACGCCGGCGCTCGCATTTCATACGCGGCCTCTTGCAGGGCGCGGTCGGTCCGCTCCTCGCGCGTCACGCCGACCGCTTCGTCGCTGCACTTGCCGAGGGCTGCGCACCCGCCGATCGTGCCACCCTCGCCCGGCCACAGGTGCAGGCGCAGATTGCCGCATCATTCCGTGAAGGGCTCGCTGCGAGCGCCGCCGGCGCCGCGCGCGACCTCGAACTCTACGCCGCACCGTGGGAGATTCCGCTCGCCAGCATCAAGGCTCCCGTGGATCTGTGGCATGGCGAGGCAGACGGCATCGTTCCGTTCCCGCTCGTGCAGCGCTTGGCGGACGCCCTGCCCACGGCGATCCCGCGCTTCCTGCCGGGCGAGGGGCATTACTCGCTGCCCCTGGGACATCTCGACAGGATCCTCGGCCAGATCGTGGCGCAGTGGGTACGCGCCGATTCGAGGACCTGCCCGCCACCTTCGTCGGAGCGACCCGGGTACCCCCTCGGTATCGCATCGGGGCCGGCTGCGTCCCGCAGCTGAGCGCGGCGTCCCTGCCGCCGTACGATAGGCGCCGTGTCGGAAAAGCCTTGACGGACACAAATGCGAATTATTATTATTTGCGCATGAGATCGGACCGTCCACGCGACCCAGAGCCGCCGGCGCCAAGCCGCACTGACCCGGATCCCCTGCGCCGGGTGTCCTCGACCGAACTGCTCGGGCCGCGCGGGGAAGTCGTGATCGAGCACCGCGGCCGCGAGTACCGTCTGCGCGTCACGCAGAACGGCAAGCTCATTCTGACCGCCTGACAAGGCCGGTCCCGTCGGATTCGACGCCCTCAGCTTCGCGCGCCATCCACCGCAATGCCAGCCAGCTTCGGACTTCCCCGAGCCAGCAAGCCCGCCGCCACTTCACCGGGAGCCGGCATTGGGAAGGAACACACTCGCGACTCTCGCTGCCGCCCTGGGCGCGCTGTCGCCCGCTGCTAACGCGCAGGAGTCGGAACCAGCGTCCGAGCCGCGCATGCGGGAAGTATCGGTCACCGCAACGCGTACCGAGCGTGCCGTGGACGACGTTCCGGCAACGGTCACGATCATCGATTCCTCGCAGATGGAACGCGAACTCGTGCGCGATATCCGAGACCTCATCCGCTACGAGCCGGGCATCTCGGCACCAAACGACCCCGACCGCTTCGGCGCGACCGGCTTCAATATCCGCGGCCTCACCGAAAACCGCGTCGTGCTCCAGGTCGACAATGTGCGGCTGCCCGACTTCTACCGCTTCAGCATCGGGCCGTTCAACACCGTTCCGCGCAATTTCGTCGACCTCGATTCGCTGAAGCGCGTGGAAATCCTACGCGGTCCATCCTCCAGTCTCTACGGTTCGGACGCGCTCGGCGGCGTGGTCAGCTATCTCACGAAGGATCCCTCCGACTATCTCGCCGGGGGCGCCGAGCCGTATTACTTCTCGTACCGCAGCGCTTTCGCCTCGGTCAATACGAGCTGGACCAACACGCTCACGGCCACGGGAGGCAGCGGGCCGATCTCCGGGCTCGCGGTGCTGAGTCTGCAGGGCGCGAGCGAAATCGAAACTCAGGGCACCAACGACTCGATCTCGCCGATTCGCACCGTCGCCAATCCGCAGAGCTCGACGCTCAAGAACGGCCTTTTCAAGCTCGTCGCCAATCCGACGACGAACCATCTGCTGCGGCTCACCTACGAGCAATTCACGAACGACGTCGCGACCGACGTGCTGAGCCTCAACTACGCGACGCCGCGCACCACGTCGATCTCCGGCGACGACACCTATCGCCGCCAGCGCGCCGCCCTCGATTACGAATACACGAATCCGCTCGGGGGCTGGCTCGCCGCAGTGAAGGCGACGATCTACTGGCAGTCGAGCAACACGAACGAAGCCTCGACGGAGACGCGCAGCCGCACGACCGCCGGCTGCTCGGGCATCGCCAGCGGCGTGAACACCTGCTGGATGCCGCGGCTTTTCACCTTCGACCAGTCGATCTACGGCGGCACGGTGACGGGCGAGTCCCGGGTCACCCTGGGCAGCAGCGCAAACCGCCTCCTGTACGGGATCGACGCCAACTGGACCGACACCGAGGCGCTGCGCGACGCGTCCATCGTCAACGGCACGCGTGGCACGATCAGCAAGACGCTCGCGGGCGAAACCCTGCCCGTGCGCGATTTTCCGCCGAGCACCCAGCAGCGCATCGGCGTCTTCGTGCAGGACGAGATCGGCCTGCTCGACGGACGCCTGGACGTGATTCCGGCGCTGCGCTACGACGACTATCGCCTCACCGTGCAACCCGATCTGCTGTACGTAGCCAACAGCCCGCCCGGCGTGCGCGCGACCAACTTCAGCGACTCGGCCCTGTCGCCCAAGCTCGGCGGGATCTGGCGCTTCACGCGGGAGACCTCGGTCTATGCCAATGTCGCGACCGGCTTTCGCGCGCCGCCGTACGACGATGTCAACGGCGCGTTTCGCAATGTCGTCCAGTCCTACGCCATCATTCCCAATCCCAACCTCACGTCCGAGAAGAGCGCCGGCGTCGAGGTCGGTCTGCGCGGGGACTACCGAACTGCGCGTTTCTCCACCGCGGTCTTCTACAACCGCTACCAGGACTTCATCGACTCGTCGGTCGCCCTGCGCTGTCCAGGCGATCCGGCTTGCGTGCCCGGCTTCGGCACCACGTTCCAGTCGATCAACCGCGGGCGCGTGCAGATCTGGGGGATCGAGGCGCGCGGCGACTACACCTTCGCCCGCGGCTGGACGGCCAGCGCCACCGCCGCCTGGGCCGATGGCGAGGATCTCGATCTCGATCAGCCGATCAATTCCATCAATCCGCTGAAAGGCGTGGCTGCCGTGCGCTACGACGATCCCGGCGCGCGGTACGGTTTCGCCGCGACCCTCACCGCAGTCGCCCAGAAGAATGACATCGACAGTTCGCGCATGACGCAGCCGCCGCTCTTCCAGACGCCGGGCTTCGCGCTCGTCGACCTGACCTGCTATTGGAACCCGCTGCGCAGTCTGACGGTGACGGCCGGGCTCTTCAATCTCTTCGACAAGAAGTACTGGCTGTGGGCGGACGTGTTCCGCACCGGCATCGGGCCGAACACGACCGCGCCGTTGAACCCGCCCGCGGCGTCCATCGACCGTTACACATCCCCCGGCCGCAATGTCGCCGTCGCCCTGAAAGTGGAGTTCTAGCAAGGAGCAACCATGAATCCTCAAGCCGCACATTCCAGCCGCATCGAGACCCTGCTCGCGGCCCTGCTCTATCTCATGACCGCCTACCAGCGCACGGGCTGCCGCCGCATCGCCGCGTGCGTTGCCGCCCATCTCGACTGTGTCGTCGGCCACCCCGGGGCGGACGCCACCATCCGGGAAGTGTGCGCTGGCATGCGCAAGGAATGGTGGGGCACGGCGCGGGCACCGGCGCCCGGCCCGCTGCACTGACCGGGGAGCGACGACATGGATGCAGCAACCTACCACGTCACGGCAGGCATCAGCCTGCGCACGGCCTGGGATGCGCTCCGGGCACAACAGCCGATCCGCCAGCGCGACGCGGCGGATCTGCTTGGCGTCTCCGAGGGCGAACTGGTGGCAAGCCGGGTCGGCGCGGGCGTGACCCGTCTCGCCGCGGATCTGCGCCACGTCCTCAAGGCCGTGCCCGCGCTCGGCCGGGTGATGGCGCTCACGCGCAATGACGCATGCGTGCACGAGAAGATCGGGGTGTACGAAAACCTCGGGGTCGACTCGATGGTCGGCATCGCGCTCGGCGAGGACATCGATCTGCGCCTTTTCTTCACGCACTGGAAACACGGCTTCGCCGTGAGCGAAGCGGGGGCGCCGGGCGGTCTGCAGAGCCTGCAGTTCTTCGACGCCACCGGCCAGGCGGTGCACAAGATCTTTCTCAAGGAAGGGGCCGACCACGAAGCGTACGAGCAGCTGGTGACCCGCTTTGCGGCGGACACGCAGGTGCCCGGAATCGAAGTCACGACGCGGCTGCGCGGACAGGAACAACCGGACGGCACCGTCGACGTCGCCGACTTTCGCGAGGCGTGGGCCAACCTCAAGGACACGCACGAGTTCTTCTGGATGCTGAAGCGCTTCGGCGTCACGCGCATGCAGGCGATGCGCTTCGCGGGCTACGACTTTGCCCACCCGGTGCCGCTGGATGCCGCGCGCACACTGCTCGACACCGTCGCGGCGAGCGCGCTGCCGATCATGGTGTTCGCCGGCAATCCTGGCTGCATTCAGATCCACACCGGCCCGGTCCAGCACGTGAAGATCGTCGGTCCGTGGCTGAACGTGCTCGACGCCGGCTTCAACCTGCATCTGCGCACCGACCGCATCGCTTCCGCGTGGGTCGTGCGCAAGCCGACTGCCGACGGCGTCGTCACTTCGCTCGAGCTCTTCGATGGCGTCGGCGAGACCATCGCGATGTTCTTCGGCAAGCGCAAGCCGGGTTTGCCGGAAATGGCGCAGTGGCAGGCGACCATCGAGGCCTTGTTTCCGGTTCCCGCATGATCGCCGCAGCGCGCTGGCTCCTCGCAGCGCTGGCGCTCGCCGCGGGTGTGGCTGCCGCCGACGCGCCCAGGCGAGTGGCAAGCGTCGGCGGTGCCGTCAGCGAGATCGTGATCGCACTCGGCGCTGAGGATCGGCTGGTCGCGGTCGACACCACCAGCGTCTATCCCGAGCGCCTGAAGTCCCTGCCGCAGATGGGCTACATGCGCTCGCTGTCGGCCGAGGGCGTGCTCGCGATGCGGCCCGACCTGGTCCTCGCCTCGAGCGACGCCGGCCCACCCACGGCCCTTGCGCAGTTGCGTGCCACCGGCGTCCCCGTCGTGATGCTCTCGCCCGAACACAGCCTCGCGGCGCTGCGCCGGAACGTGCAGACGGTGGCCGACGCGCTCGGCATACCCGAGCAGGGCCGCGCGCTCGATGCGCGGCTCGACGCCGAATGGCGGACCGCACAACGCAACCTGCCGCCTCCCGCGCAGCGCCCGCGCGTGCTCTTCGTCCTCGCCCGCACCGGCAACGCCCTGCTCGTCTCGGGCGAGGGCACCGCCGCCGATGCGATGATCCGGCTCGCCGGTGGCAGCAACGCCCTCGCCGGGGTACAGGGATACAAACCGCTCACGCCGGAGTCCGCGGCCACGGCAGCGCCCGACGTGATCCTCGTCACCCGTGAAGGACTCGCCAACGTGGGCGGTGCGTCCAGGCTCACCGCGCAGTCGGGCCTCGACCTGACCCCGGCCGGCAAGGCGAACCGGGTGGTTGCAATGGATGCGCTCTATCTGCTCGGCTTCGGTCCTCGTTTGCCGGAAGCCGTGCGTGACCTGGCGACGGCATTGCGCTGATGGCGACGGTTCTGCGTCGCGGCGACGATGACCCCGGCGGCTCGGGCCGGCTGCC
>JAEUMX010000178.1 GCA_016791285.1 Burkholderiales bacterium | reverse complement strand
CGCCAGCTACTGCTCCACCAAGCATGGCGTGGTGGGCATGACCAAGTGCGCCGCGTTGGAATGGGCCGCAAAGGGCATCCGCATCAACGCGGTGTGCCCCGGCGTGATCGACACGCCGATGGTCTCCACGATGATGACCGGTGAGGCGGATGTCCTCAACGCGCTGATCGACCAGGTGCCCATCAAGCGACTGGGCCGCGCCGATGAGATCGCGCAAGCGGTCCTCTGGTTATCCAGTGATGCTTCGAGTTTCGTGATCGGCCATTCCCTGGTCGTGGATGGTGGGATCACCGTTCAGTAGCAAGCGACTTTCAATGCGGCGACACAACGCCCGTGCCTTCGACAGGCCGCTTTCCGACACATGAAGGAGACCCCCATGCCGACCCTCGTACATGGCTACGCCGCCCATTCCTCCGATGCCGATCTGGTTCCCTGGTCGTTTGAACGCCGCGACTTGCGCCCCGATGACGTGGAACTCGACGTTCTGTTTTGTGGCGTTTGCCACTCCGACATCCATCACGTCCGCGGTGATTGGCGGACCGAAACCTATCCGCTCGTTCCCGGCCATGAGATCGTCGGCAGGGTGACCCGGGTAGGTCGGGAAGTAACCCGCTACAAGGTGGGTGACCGGGTGGGCGTCGGCTGCATGATCGATTCCTGCCGACACTGCGCCTCCTGCGAGCACGATCTGGAACAGTATTGCGAAAGCGGATTCACGCTGACCTACGCCGGCCACGACCGCCACGATGGCTCGATGACCTATGGCGGCTACTCGAACAAGATCGTCGTCAGCGAGCGGTTCGTGCTGCGCATTCCGGACGGTCTGGATCTCGCCGGAGCCGCGCCGTTGTTGTGCGCGGGCATCACCACCTATTCGCCCTTGCGCCGCTGGGGCGCGGGACCGGGGAAGAAGGTCGGCGTCGTCGGCCTCGGCGGACTCGGTCACATGGCGTTGAAACTAGCCAAGGCGATGGGCGCCGAGGTCACCTTGTTCAGCCGCTCGCGTGGCAAGGAGGACGACGCGCGCCGGCTGGGCGCGGATCACATCGTCATTTCCAGCAGCGACAGTGAAATGCAGGCCGCGGCCAACACCTTCGATTTGATCATCGACACCGTTCCCTACGACCACGATCTGAAGCCCTATATCGCGACACTTGCCGCCCAGGGTTCCATCGTGCTGGTAGGCTATGTGGGCGTTCTGGAGGACAAGCTCGATACGGTCCCCCTGTTGTTCCACGGGCGTTCTCTCGGCACCTCCTTGATCGGCGGCCTGGCGGAAACCCAGGAGATGCTCGATTTCTGCGGGCAACACGGCATCACGTCGGACATCGAACTGATCGATATCAAGGACATCAATCTGGCCTATGCCCGGATGCTCAAAAGCGACGTGAAGTATCGCTTCGTGATCGACCTGGCCACGCTTTCAACCCGGTCCAAATGAACCAAGGAAACATCATGAAAAAGGTAAACTTCAAGAATCGCTCCATCACCATGGCCGGCAGTCTCAACCAGCCGCAAGGTTTCCAGGACGGCACGCGCTACCCGGCGATCGTCGTGGTGCATCCCGCCGGTGGCGTGAAGGAACAGACCGCAGGCGCCTATGCCCAGCGCCTGGCCGATGCCGGCTTCGTCACGCTGGCCTTCGATGCTTCGTACCAGGGCGAAAGCGGCGGCGAGCCGCGCTACCTGGACGAACCCATGAACCGCGTGGGCGACATCTACAGCGCGGTCGACTACCTCACCACCTTGCCCTTCGTCGATGCCGGGCGCATCGGCATCCTCGGCATCTGTGCCGGTGGCGGTCATTCCGTCAAGGCGGCCTCGCTGGATCGCCGCATCAAGGCCGTGGCCACCGCCAGCGCGGCGAACGTGGGCAACGCCGCGCGCAAGGGCTGGGACGGCAAGAGCCCGCTGTCGGCCTTGCCGGCGACGCTCGAAATGCTCGTCAAACAGCGCACGGCGGAAGCCGCCGGGGCGCGGTAGCCTACGCGCCCTATGTGCCCAACGCCGGCGAAAGCAGTCCCTTCCGCGATCTGCGCGAGGGCACCAACTACTACTGCACGCCGCGCGGCCAGCATCCGAACGCGCCGAACAAGATGCTGATGAGCTCGCTCATCGGCTAGATCGCGTTCGATGCCTTCGACCTGGTCGATCCACTGCTGACCCAGCCCCTGATGATCTGTGCCGGCAGCCAAGCCGATTCGCTGTGGCAAAGCCGGGAGCTCTACGCGAAGGCACCGAGCAGCGACAAGGAGCTGTTCCTCGTCGAAGGCATGTCGCACATGGATCTGTATGACGGTGCCGGCCGTGATGCGGTGCTCGACAAGATCACCCCCTTCTTCAAAGAGAGTCTCTCCCTATGACAGCCATGAACAGAATACTCGTCATCACCTACCCGAGGAAAGATGATCGCATCGCTGGGGTCATGGAAGCCGAGTATGCCATGACCAGTTCGTGGCGCGATCAGGGCATCATCGAACACCTTTTCCCCAAAACGAACGACGGCGGCGGGATCGTCGTTTTCAACGAGACGAGCATGGAAAAAGTTCAGGCGCTTGTGGCGCAACTTCCGCTGTTTCCCTTCTTTGACAGGGTGGAGTATCTCCCGCTCACCAAGATCTATTGAACCCGAGACTTCCAGCATCATGAACAACGAACCCAACAAAACCATCGGCATCATCGGCAGCGGCATGATCGGCGCGAATGTCGCGCGCCTGGCGACCGCAGCCCGCCCGAAGGTCGTCATCTGCAATTCACGCGGGCCGGAAACGCTTGCCGAACTGGTCGCCGAACTCGGGCCAAACGCCCGCGCCGCCACCCTGCCGGAGGTGGCCGCCGCCACCGATCTGATCGTGCTGGCGGTGCCGCTCTCCGGCTACGCCAACCTGCCTGCCGATACCCTGGCCGGCAAGATCGTCATCGACACGATGAACTATTACCCGCAGCGTGACGGCGCGATGCCGGAGGTCAGAACCGACACCGTCGCCACCAGCGAACTCGTCCAGCGGCATCTGAAAGGTTCCCGCGTGGTCCGCGCCCTCAGCAACATGGACTTCGTCCGGCTGCGGACCTGCGCCCGCCCGGGCAGCACCCATGATCGCAGCGCGCTGCCCATCGCCGGCGACGACACGGCGGCGAAGGTCGAGGTCATCGCATTTCTCGACCAGATCGGCTACGACGCCGTCGATATGGGGCCGCTTGCCGAGAGCTGGCGCAGCGAGCCGACGATGCCGGCCTATGTGCTCCCCTACATGAGTCCGGAGGCTTCCATCATCCGTCCGGTTGCCCGCAGCCTTTTCCTGTCCTCGCCCGGCCGTGCGGTCAGCCGCAGCGAGGTCGAGGAATTGGTCAGAATGGCCGTTCGCCACGACAAGATGTTCGGCGCCTTGCCGGTCTTTTCAACCAACGAGACCTGAGATGAGCACGGATACACAGAAGCAAAAGATTCGCGTCGGCATCGTCGGCATGCGTCCCCGCGAGAGCTGGGCCGCCATCGCTCATCTTCCGGCGCTCCGCCGGCTTGGCGATGATTTCGAGGTCGTCGGGGTTGCAAATTCGACGCTGGAAAGCGCCCGCGCCGCTACCCAGGCGCATGAGATCCCGCAGGCCTTTGCCAGCGTTGCGGAGATGGCCGCTTCGCCGGATATGGATCTCGTCGTGGTGACGACGCGGGTACAGCAACACGCCGACGCCGTGAAGGCCGCGCTCGCCGCCGGAAAGCATGTCTACTGCGAGTGGCCGCTGGGCCGAACCCTGGCGGAATCGGTTGAACTTGCCGACCTGGCGCGCGCCAACGGCTGTCTTACGGTTACGGGCACCCAGGCCCGCGTTTCGCCCGCGATCCGGCAACTCCAGCGCCTGATCGCCGATGGCCATATCGGGCGGATCGTCTCCACCAACATCAGCGGCTATGTCGAAACCTGGGGGCCACGCATCACGGATCTGGCCGGCGAGCGCTACCTGCGCGAGCGCCGCAACGGAGCGAACCTGCTCACCATCCCCTTCGGGCACATGATGGCGGCGCTGCGGGACGTGCTCGGTGAGATCGCCGAAGTCTCGTCCATGCTCACCACGCGATACCCACAAGTGCAGGTGGCCGAAACAGACGCCACCATCCCGGCGGACGCGGCAGACCATATTGTCGTCGCCGGCCGCCTGGCGAACGGCGCTCCGCTGGCGATAACCTACGTCGGTGGCACACCTCCCAACGAGGATGGATTCATCTGGGATATCCGCGGCACGCAGGGCGATCTGCGGATCACCGGGCCTCATGGCTATGCTCAGATCGCAGCGCTCAGGATCTGGGAGCGGCGTGCGACAGACACACGGTTGCGCGAGGTTCCCCTGGACCCCGATCCGCTTGAGGCAATCGGGCTTATTGCAGGCAATGTCGCGCGGATTTACCAGCGAGTCGCCCGCGATCTCCGCTACGGCACGCAGACTGCGCCAACATTCGACGATGCGGTGGCACTGCACCGCGTGCTGCACGCCATCGAAAAATCAGCGGATGATGGCGTGCGTGTCGAGGTCGACGCTCCGAATCGTTCGCTGCCATAGCGGCAGCGTAGATCATATTTCGCTGAGCATCTCCTTGGTGGAGATGTGGTAGACATCGATGGCGCTCGTTCATGGATTGGGTCAAGGCAACCCGATATTCGAAGCCGGAGTTCGTCAGTGGCAAGCTGATGCCGGCCACCCCCAATAACCCCGGTTGCAGTGGGTCCTGATGTTCGTCGCGACGATCCGGTTGATCGCTGCCCTGTTCAAGATCGATCGGGCGCCAAGGGTTCTCGCCGATGACTCTCGCTGAGACTGCAAACATTTCCGCCGATCTCGCCGCGCGATTGCGCGTCGCGCGCCGCGTCGTGGCGCTCACCGGCGCGGGCATCTCCGCCGAGTCCGGCATTCCCACTTTCCGCGATGCGATGACGGGTCTCTGGGCGCGCTTCCGGCCCGAAGAGCTCGCCACCCCCGAGGCGTACATGCGCGATCCGAAGCTGGTCTGGGATTGGTACGCGTGGCGGCGCAGCCGGGTCGAAGCCGCCGAACCGAACGCGGGTCACCGCGCGCTCGTCGAGCTGGAAGCGCGGGTGCCGGAGTTTCTGCTCGTCACCCAGAACGTCGACGGTCTGCACGCGCGGGCGGGCAGCCGGCGCATCGCGGAACTCCACGGCAACATCATGCGCACGAAGTGCTTCGATTGCGATCGGGTCGCGGGCGAGCTGGAGCAGTGGGGCGATGCGGTGCCGCCGAGCTGCAGATACTGCGGCGGCATGCTGCGGCCCGACGTCGTCTGGTTCGGCGAGATGCTGCCGGCGGAGGCGTTGGGCGAAGCGATGCGTGCGTCCACCATATCCGACGTGTTTCTTTCGGTCGGCACGTCGACCGTGGTGGAACCGGCAGCATCGCTGCCGTTCTATGCACTGCGCGGCGGCGCCGTGGTGATCGAAGTCAACCCCGATCCGACGCCGCTCACGCCGCATGCGAGCTTCTCGCTGCGCGGCCCCGCGGCGACGGTGCTGCCGGAGCTCGTCGCTGCGGTGTTCCCCGAGGGCAGGTAAAGCGTGTCTATTGCCGGTTCGGCGGCAACTCCGCGATGCGCGCGTCGAACCAGCCGATCCAGTCCTGATTCGGCATGAGCCGCCCCGCTTCCTTGAGCTGCATCAGGATGTCGCGCCCCCGCAGCAGATAGCCGCGACGCGCGTCGACGTCCTGGCCTTGTTCGGGCATCCCCAGCTTCGAGCACAAAACCGCGACATCGATCTGCCACTGCGCGTTCGCCGGATCGCGCGCGGCGAGCGCCTCGGCAATCGCGAGCCCCTTGCGGTAGGCGGCGAGCGCCCCCGGCCCGTCGCCCTGCGCTCTCAGCACGTCGCCGATCCTGTCGTGGCTCACCGAGAGGTCGCGCTGCCACTCGGTGTTGGCCGGATCGCGCGCGGCGAGCGCCTCGCGAATCGCGAGCCCCTTGCGGTAGGCGGCGAGCGCCCCCGGCCCGTCGCCCTGCGCCACCAGCACGTCGCCGATCTTGTTGTGGCTCACCGAGAGGTCGCGCTGCCACTCGGTGTTGGCCGGATCGCGCGCGGCGAGCGCCTCGGCAATCGCGAGCCCCTTGCGGTAGGCCGCGAGCGCCCCCGGACCATCGCCCTGGGCGACGAGCACGTCGCCGATCTTGTTGTGACTCACCGAGAGGTCGCGCTGCGCGACCAGATCATCCGCGTTTGCCTGCAAACGACGCTCCGCCGCCGCGGCCCCCTGGCGATAGCTTTGCATCGCAGCTACCAGGCTCCCGAGCCGCATCTGCAGATCGCCGATGAAGAAGTGCGTCCAGGTGTCGTCCGGCTCGTACTCGGCAGCGCGTTGATACGCCTGCAAAGCCGTGCGTACGTCGTGGCCCACGGCAAGCGCCCCCTGCTCGCGCGCGAGCTCCGCGGCTTGCCGGCGCTGCTGCGCGTCGTCCGTGTCGGGAGTGCCGATCTGCGCGACCTCTTCATCCTCCCGGGTGCGCAGCAACTCCTCGGCGGGGCCCGTGTCGCCGGCTTCGAGCGCCGCGGCGGCGGCGACGGCCGCGGGGCTCGCGTCAGGCTGAGCAGCGGCAGTCAGGGTGCGAGCGATGGCGGCGCTGAGCTGATCCTCCAATTCGCTGACGCGGCTGCGCAGCGCGGCGTTCTCCGCGTCCCTGGAATCAATCTGCCGTGTCAACGTGGCGATGATCCCTAGCACGGCGGGATCGTCCGCGCTGACGGTCGGGGCACTCCGATGCAGCTTTTGGAGCTCGCTCTGGACCCCGGTGCTCAGAGCCTGGATGAGACCTTGTGCATCGTTGAACTCAGCCGGACGCAGTTCGCGCTGCACTTCCTCCCGGAACGACTGGATGAGCCTCAGCCTGTCCGGATTCGCTACGTCGGAAAGTCCGATATCCGGAATGCTCGTTCGCAGTAACGCGACCCGTGGTTTCCCGTTCGCCCGCCGAAACTCGAGTTGTGTGATCGATAGCTCCTCGGGATTATTGTCCTCCGGCTGGAAACCGTAGCGGTGGCCGAGGATGAGCACGTAGAGATCGCAACCATCGACGTCGTCGAGGCAGCTTTCACGTACCGTCTCACTGTTCGGCCGATAGCTGTGAACGGGCTGGTGTCCTGCTGCCACGAGCCAATCCGTTACGGCTTGCCGCTCCGATGTCAGGTCGGCAACAGTGGACGATACGTAGACCTTAGCCATCAGTTCTAACCTTCAGGATGGTGAAGTCTACCCTGCCCGCCAAGATACTTCGTCAAGCTCTCGGTCACCGCGGCATCCGTGCGTGAGATCTCCCCCGCATTGGCCGATGCTTTCGTGCCTTCGGTCATTGGCTGCCACAGTTCGGGGGGAAGCATGCCACGAGCGTGATGCCGGATCTCCGGGGCGAAGATCGGCCGCTCTCCCGGCAGAAATGGGCGGACCAGAGTCGCATAGCCCCAGAATGCCCCGAGCTTGAACAGGTGACAGGCCTCGGCAGAATGCCTGTGCGCTAGGGCTTTTGCTGTTTCGTTCGAGTCCGTCTCGACGAAGCGGATGAACTCGGTATTGGCATCGGCAAGCTGCCGCGGCACGAAGGACTGCGGTGCAGGAACGCCCAACGTGTTCGCCAGCGTCTCGACATCTTTCATCACCTCCGCGAGCGTGTTGCGATCCACGGACGCGGACTGGCGTGCGATGCCGTCGCGGCCGATGTTGAGCCCCATCAGCCATGCCGTCACGCGTACCTCGGCCGGCGTGTGACCGCCCGTGCCGTTCGCGCCCGCCTCGACGGTGCACGTCTTCGAATCGCGGGCAGCATTGGAGAGAGCGAGATTGCTGGCGAATTCGGGCTTCGACAACAGGAAGCCCATACCCCCGAGCGCCGCGATCTCGAACGCGATGAAGCTGCCGGCGACTGACCAGACGATCGCGACGAAGAGAAGCACCCGGCCGGCCCGGGAATGAAGGAAGCCCCTGCGCTGAGCGTGCTCCATGATGGTGAGATGCGGTGCGCCGGCGAGTATACTCTGCGGAACCTCTGAACAGGTCCACGCTGCGATCTGTTCAGAGATTCCCCAAATGGACGGACTGCTTTCCGGCAAGCTCGCGCACGTCTTCTTGGTGTCCATTCTCGACGCGGCACTGCTGTCCCTTCTCGCGCTCCTGTGGTTTCGCCGCTCGGTGCAGACGCTGATGCGCCGCTGCGGGAAGAGCACCGAGGTCGCCGCGACAGATCCCCGACAACCGAGCGTCGATCCCGCGGAACCGGGGTCCCCGGCGGAGTTGTCGTTCGCGCTGTTCGAGTCCGCTGAGGAGCGGTCCATCGCACCATCTTCCGAGCAGGAAATGCCCATGCGCCGGCGTCTCCTGGTCGCGTATGGACTGGGCGCCGCGTGCTATTCGCTCGTCATCACTACGCTGCAGCTCGCCTGGCAGGAACAGAGTCTTCCGTGGGTGGCGTGGCTCGGACGCTGGTGGGAAAACACCTGGCCGGTGATCCCGACGCTGGCAGCGCTGCTCGTGCTGGATCGCCGTACGCTGGTCCGTTTCGTCGGCTGGTACCTCGTCATCGGGATTGCGTGCATTGCTCTGTTCACGCTTGCAGGACAGGTGCTGCGCGGCACCTTCAACACGGCGCCGATCACCAACGTGTATTGGCTGGTGCTGAGCCTCGGCTGGACAGTCTCGGTGCCCCTCTTCCTCATTCTGATCTCCGGTTGGCGGCGCATCCGGGCGGTCATGCCGCTCGCGCTGGCCGGCACGCTCGCGTTCGGCTTCTCGCTCATGCTCTTTCGCGAGCTTCTGATCTGGGTGTTCGACATCACCGCAGTGCGTGGCTTCATCCTGCACCTGGCTGGGCTGGCGTCCGTGCCCGTGATGTATTTCGGGCTCTTCCTCCTGCTGAGCCTGCCGGTGGGTCTGCTCGCGTGGCTGCTGCTGCGCGGGCTCGCCGGTCGTTTCGAGCGCAAGCGCTTCAGCGACGTGCAGCTGATCGTCGATTGCTGGTGGGCGATCGTCGCCGCCGAGCAAGCAGTCCTGCTGTCCAGCAAGTTCGGGTTGGGCGCGATCGCCGGCGCAGTGGCAGCCTTCGCGGCCTACCGCATCGTCGTCGCTTTCGCACTTCGTTCGCGGATTCGCGGCGAGGCAGGAAAGCGCTTACTGCTCCTGCGCGTGTTCGGCTACCAGTCGCGCACGGAATCGCTGTTCGACAAGCTCGCACAAGCGTGGCGCTTCCGCGGACCGGTGCAGCTCATCGCAGGCGTCGATCTCGCGAGCCGCACCGCAGATCCGGGCGACATGCTAAAGCTCCTGAGCGGCGCACTCGACACGCAGTACGTGGCCAGCGCCGCGGATGTGCCAGCACGCATGGCGCGGCTCGACTGCGAGCGTGATCCGGATGGGCGCTTTCGCGTGAACGACGTGTACTGTCACGACGATACCTGGCGCCCCGCGGTGCAGGCGTTGCTCGATGCGAGCGATTGCGTTCTGATGGACGTGCGCAGCTTCTCGCAGCAGAACCAGGGCTGCGTCTTCGAACTGCAGCAGCTTCTGCTGCGGCTGCCGACCGAGTCGATCGTTCTCGTCGTCGACAAATCCACTGATCTGAGGCTGCTCGGCGCAACGTTGGAGCGCTCGTGGGAAAGTGCGCGGCAAGCGGGAAATGCGCGTGGTGACGGCAAGCTTGCCCTGGTATGCGTGGAGCAGAACAGTCCGAGCGAGCTTTCATTGTTGATGCAGCGGCTCGGTGGTCGCGGCGAGCCGCGACGCGTGCTAAGTGCGGCGGAGCTGGCGACAGCGTTCGTGTGAATGATCCGCGATACGGCGAATCAACACCCCAACCTGTCCCTACGTGCTGCGCGACACGCGATGCCCCCGAACCCGAAGCCCGGCGTCACATCCGCTGCAGATTCGCCTCGATCTCGTCCAGGGTGAGGCCCCAATGCTCCAGCACGTGGCGCAAGGTGGCGAGCTCCGCGTCGTTCATATTGCCGTCGGCGCTGATGAGGCTCAGCATGATGGCCGCCAGATCGACGCGCTTCTTCGGGTCGTCCACGGCATCGAGCACCGCTTCGAGGCGCTGCGCGTCCAGGAGCGGAACCCGGTCGCCGGTGTGATCCCGGAGCAGATCCTCGAAGTACTCCTGCACGACCCGGATGAACGTCGGGCGGCTGGCGCCGATCCGCTCGTAGATGCCGAGGCGGTCGAGCATTTCCACTTCGCAATCGTCGAAATCGGCATCCGCGAGCATCACCAGTGCGACGATGCGGGCCATGGCTTCGGGGCTGTTCTGCGTATAGCGTCTCATGATGATTCCTCCCTGCCGGTTGCCGCGGACGGCTGCGAGCGCCGTCCGCACGGCGTGTGCGTCGAACCTATGCCGCCCCGGCGATCGCGTCGGCCTTGGCGAGCAGCGCTTCGGCCATGCGGATGCTCGCGATATCGATCAGGCGTCCGTCCAGCGAGACCGCACCCTTGCCGTCCTTCGCCGCCTGCGCCATCGCGTCGAGGATGCGGCGCGCCCGGGTGATCTCGGCCTCCGACGGCGTGAAGACCTGGTTCGCGAGCTCGATCTGGGACGGGTGGATCGCCCACTTGCCCTCGTAGCCTAACACCGCTGCGCGCCTCGCCGCCGCAATAAACGCATCCGGGTCGCCGAAGTCGCCGAAGGGTCCGTCGATCGGCCGCAGGCCGTACGCCCGACACGCCACCAGCATGCGCGTCTGCGCGCCATGCCACGGGTCCATCCAGAAGTAATCGCGCTCACCCTTTTCGTTCTTGTCGGTGAGCACGCCGAAGTCGCGATTCACCCCGCCGATCACCGTCGTGCGCGCGCGGGTCGAGGCCGCGTAGTCCGCCACGCCGAAGCTCATCGCCTCCAGCCGCCGGCTCGACTGCGCGATCGCCTCGACGTTGGCCATGCCGAGCGCGGTCTCGATCAGCACCTCGAAGCCCAGGCGCTTGGTGCGCTTCTTCGCGGCTTCGATCTGCGTCACCAGCACGTCGATGGCGTAAACGTCCTGCGGTACACCGACCTTCGGGATCAGCAGCATGTCGAGTCGCGGGCAGTTCTCCACGACGTCGACCACGTCGCGATACATGTAGTGGGTATCGAGACCGTTGATGCGGACCATCATGGTCTTCGAGCCCCAGTCTATGTCGTTCAGCGCCTGCACGATGTTCTTGCGCGCCTGATCCTTGTCGTCGGGTGCCACCGCGTCCTCGAGATCGAGGAAGACGATGTCGGCGGCGGATTTCGCCGCCTTGTCGAAGGCGCCGGGGTTCGAGCCGGGCACGGCCAGCTCCGAGCGATGCAGGCGCGGCGTGGCCTGTTCGACGAGTGTGAAACTCATGGTGTTGTCTCCGGGTTCTGGGTCTTGAGGGATCGTATGCGGCCGATGATGACCCGCGCCGCCAAAGCTACCTGATGTGGAGACTTAAGAACATGCAAAGCCTCTTATCGTAGGAATCAGAAACCGTGATTGCGCGAGCCCCGCCACTCACGAAGAATCCACGCTGCAGCAAACATACGCCCGTGCCGGTCTCCTTGACAGGCTCTCGACGGCAGTGTTCATAAATCCAGGGCGAACAACCGAGGAGATGGAATGGATATTCACGAGTATCAGGCAAAGGAACTGCTGTCGGGCTTCGGGGTGCCGGTACCGCGCGGCATGGCGGCCTACAGTCCCGATCAGGCCGTCTATTGTGCGACCGAGCTGGGCGGCTGGCACTGGGCGGTGAAGGCGCAGGTGCATTCGGGCGCCCGCGGCAAGGCAGGCGGCATCAAGCTCTGCCGCACCTATCACGACGTGCACGAGGCAGCCAAGAACCTGCTCGGCTCGAAGCTCGTGACGATCCAGACCGGACCCGAGGGCAAGCCGGTGCAGCGGGTGTACGTCGAGGTCGCCGAGCCCTTCGAGCGCGAACTCTACTTCGGCATCGTGCTCGACCGCAAGGCGGAGCGCGTGCGCATCATCGCTTCGGCCGAAGGCGGCATGGAGATCGAGGAACTCGCCCGGTCGGCACCGGAAAAGATCCTGCAGGTCGTGGTCGAGCCGGCGGTCGGGCTGCTCGCCTTCGAGGCGCGCGAGCTCGCGTTCGGACTCGGCCTCAACATCAAGCAGGTGGCCGCCGCCGTCAAGCTCATGCTGGGCGCCTATCGCGCCTTCCGCAGGCTCGACGCCACGATGCTCGAAATCAATCCCATGGTGATCACCAAGGACGAACGCATCCTGGCCCTCGACGCCAAGATGTCGTTCGACGACAACGCGCTCTTCCGGCAGCGCAACGTCGGCGCGATGCGCGACCCCTCGCAGGAGGACCCGCGCGAGGTTGCGGCAGCGCAGTACGACCTCTCCTACGTCGGCCTGGACGGCGACATCGGCTGCCTCATCAACGGCGCCGGGCTGGCGATGGCCACCCTCGACATGATCAAGTTCGCGGGCGGCAACCCGGCGAACTTCCTCGACGTGGGCGGCGGCGCCTCGGCGGAACGGGTGAAGAACGCGTTCTCGGTGGTGCTCTCCGACCGCAACGTGAAGGCGGTGCTGGTCAACATCTTCGCCGGCATCAACCGCTGCGACTGGGTGGCGGAAGGCGTGGTGAAAGCATTCCGCGAGCTCGACATCAGGGTGCCCGTGGTGGTCCGACTCGCCGGCACGAACGTCGAGGCCGGCCAGAGGATCGTGCGCGAGAGCGGGCTGCCGCTCATCATCGCCGAGGACCTCGCCGATGCCGCCAACAAGGCCGTGGCTGCGGCCAAAGCCAACTGAGGCGAGGAACAAGACCCATGGCCATTCTCATCGACAAGAGCAGCCGAATCCTGATTCAGGGCTTCACCGGGGAAAAGGGTACGTTCCACGCGAAGGAAGCGATCGAATACGGCACCCAGGTAGTCGGCGGCGTCACGCCCGGCAAGGGCGGCAGCAAGCACCTCGGTCTGCCCGTCTTCGACACGGTGAAGGAGGCGGTCGCCGCCACCGGCGCCAACACCAGCATCACGTTCGTCGCTCCCGCCTTCTGCGCCGACGCCATCATGGAGGCGGCCGACGCGGGCATCCGCTTCCTCGTTTCCATCACCGACGGCATTCCGGCGCAGGACATGATGCGGGTCAAGCGCTACCTGCGCCGCTACCCGAAAGAACAGCGCATGATCATGTGCGGTCCGAACTGCGCCGGCGTCATCAGCCCCGGCAAGGCGATGCTCGGCATCATGCCGGGCCACATCTACCAGGAAGGGCGCGTCGGCATCGTGTCGCGCTCGGGCACGCTCGGCTACGAAGCCGCATCGCAGATGAAGGCGCTCGGCATCGGCATCTCGACCAGCGTCGGCATCGGCGGTGATCCCATCAACGGCAGCTCGTTCCTCGACCACCTCAAGCTCTTCGAGAAGGACCCGGAGACGGAGGCGGTCCTGATGATCGGCGAGATCGGCGGACCGCAGGAAGTGGAGGCCGCGGTCTGGGCGAAGGAGAACATGACGAAGCCCGTGATCGGCTACATCGCCGGCATGACGGCGCCAAAGGGCCGTCGCATGGGGCACGCGGGTGCGATCATCTCCACCGCGGGCGAGAGCGCGCCGGAGAAGACCGAGTTCCTGCGCGGTGCCGACATCACCATCGTGCCGGCCCCCAGCGAGTTTGGCAGCACGGTCGCCCAGGTCCTGGCGGCCCGCAAGCGCTGAGGCAAGGCCCCACCAACGGCGCCGTGCCACTGCCATGACGACCCACAGTGCTCCGCCGCACGCGAACGAGGACCCCACGACCCGCGACGCCCTGGCGCTGCTCGCTCGCCTGCTGCTGGAGGTAGCGTCGCGCCACGAGCCGCAGGTCGCGTCCGTCCTGCGCGGCGACCTGCCGCCTTCCGGTCTGCCGCCGCACACGCTGGCGCGGCTGCTGCACGCGCAGGCGATCCTGTTCCAGCTTCTCAACATCGCCGAGGAAAACGGCGGCATGGCGCGCCGCCGTGCGCTCGAGGCCGAGCGCGGACGCAGCCAGGTTCCGGGCACTCTGCAGTTCGTGGTGGCCGCAGCCGCTGCCGCCGGCGTGAGCCCCGAGGCGCTGCACGCGCTGGTGCGCAGTCTGCACGTGCGGCCCGTGATCACCGCGCACCCAACCGAGGCGAAGCGGGTCACCGTGCTCGAGCGCCTGCGTCGCATCTACCGGCTGCTGCTCGATCACCAGTCACCGCGCTGGACCGCGCGCGAGCGCCGCGGCGTCGAGGACAGCCTGCGCAACGAGATCGAGGTGCTGCTGCTGACGGGCGACCTGCGGCTCGAAAAACCCCAGGTCGCACAGGAGATATTCTGGGGGCTGCACTTCTTCAACGAGACGCTGTTCGACGTGGTGCCCGATCTGCTCGGCAAGCTCGAAGAGGCAGCCGCAGAGCACTACCCCGGTGCGCAGTTCGAGGCGCCGCCGTTCTTCGAGCTCGGCTCCTGGATCGGTGGCGACCGCGACGGCAATCCGTTCGTCACCAATGCGGTCACGCGCGGCGCACTCGGCGAATACCGTCTCGCGAGTCTGCAGCGCCACCGCCACAAGCTCGTGGAGCTGGCGCGTTCGCTTTCCATCAGCGAGCGTCTGCTCGCGATCCCCGAGGACTTCCGCGATCGGCTCCAGCTGGCACTCGCCCAGAGCGGCGCCGCCGACCAGCTCACCGCACGCAATCCGGGCGAGCCGTTCCGCCAGTTCGCGATGTGCATGCTCGAGCGTCTCGACCTCACGATCGCCTGCGCCGAGCGCAGCGAGCCGGTGCCGGTAGGCCGCGGCTACAGCTCCGCGGACGGCCTCGTCGAGGACCTGCGGGCGATGGAACAGGCGCTCGACGCGGCACGCGCCCCGGCGCTCGCCCGCGCGCTGGTGCGGCCGATCAGACGGCAGGTGGAAACCTTTCGCTTCTGCACGGCGCGCCTCGACCTGCGCGAGAACTCCACCCGCACCACCGAAGCGCTGCAGGAGCTGTGGCGCCTGTCCGCGGCCGACCCGACGGCGCAGCCGCCGGCGCACGATTCCCCCGCGTGGCGCACCTGGCTGCTCGCCGAGCTCGAGCGGCCGCTGCGGGAACCCCGCGATCTCGGCGCGCTGACGTCGACCGCGCAGGAAACCATGGGTCTTTTTCGTCTGGTGCGCGAGATGCGCCGCGTCACCGACCGCGATGCCTTCGGCAGCTTCATCCTGAGCATGACGCGGCACGCCTCCGACATCCTGGGCGTCTACCTGCTGGCGAAGGAAGCCGGGCTCTTCGCCGACCCGGCCGGGGTCGAGCGCTGCACGCTGCCGATCATGCCGCTCTTCGAGACCATCGACGATCTGCGCTGTGCGCCCGCCGTCATGCGCGACCTGCTGGCGATACCGCTCGTGCGCCGCAGCCTCTCGGCTCAGGGCGGACTGCAGGAAGTCATGATCGGCTACTCCGACTCCAACAAGGACGGCGGCTTTCTGCCTTCCAACTGGGAGCTCGCCAAGGCCCAGACGCTGCTCTCGCAGGTCGGCGAGGAGCGCGGCGTCACCGTCGCCTTCTTCCACGGGCGTGGCGGGTCCGTGAGCCGCGGCGGCATCCCGGCCGGACGCGCCATCGCCGCCCAGCCGGCCGGCTCGATCCGCGGCCGCTTCCGGCTGACCGAGCAGGGCGAGGTGGTGTCGCTCAAGTACGCGAACCGCGGCACGGCCGCCTACCAGGTGGAATTGCTCGCGGCGAGCGTGCTGGAGCACGCCCTCAAGTCGGAGCGCGAGCCCGAGCTCCAGCCGGTGCCGGCATTCGACGACGCAATGGAAGCGCTGGCGGGCGCCGCGCGCGCGGGGTACCTGCGCCTGGCGGCGCACCCGGGGCTCGTCACCTACCTGCAGGCAGCCAGCCCGCTGGAAGAGATCTCGCTCCTCAACATCGGCTCGCGCCCGGCGCGCCGCTTCGGTGCGAAAACGCTGGCGGAGCTGCGCGCGATTCCCTGGGTGTTCGCCTGGTCGCAGAATCGCCATGTCATCACCGGCTGGTTCGGCCTGGGCAGCGGCCTGGCCGCATTCGCCCAGGTCCGCGGCAGCGCGGGCGAGCGGCTCCTCGCGCGCATGTTCCGGGAATCACGGCTGTTCCGGCTGGTGCTGGACGAAGCGGAGAAGACGCTGGCAGTGGTGGATCTGGAAGTCGCCCGACTCTACGCGGAACTGGTGCCGGACGCGACGCTGCGGGACGAGATCTTCGGGCTCGTGCGCGACGAATACGCGCTCACGCGCGAGAGCCTGCTCGCGATCACGGGCGAGTCCGCTCTGGCCGGGCGGTTTCCCGATTTCCGCGCGCGGCTGGCGCACCGACTGCCCACCGTCAACCAGGTGAACCGCGAGCAGATCGAGCTCTTGCGCAGGTTTCGCGCAGCGCCCGAGGGCCACGAGAAGGAGGCGTTCAAGGCGGCGCTCCTGCTCTCCATCAACTGCGTCGCAGCCGGGCTCGGTGCGACGGGCTGAGGAAAAACCCGGCCACTGGCCTTACGGCAAGCGGACGAACTGAGGTTCGGCGCCCGGCGCCTAATGGCGCTGATTGCGGCCGAGCAGCGCGGAGCGCTTCTGCAGGAGCCGCGAGCCCAGACGCATCCCTGAAGGCGGCGTTCGGCGGATGGAGGTGACGATGTCGCGCTCCGGATTACGGAGCAAGTACTGCATGAGCCGATGCCGGATGATCATTTTTCTCTCCCCTATGGCGCAAAAGCCTATCCCGCAACAGTATGATCGCCGACGGCACCCGTCCAATTGCACTTGCTGATGGTAACGATAAGATAATCCTTATGATTCGTTGCGCATCACCTCGACCACCGTCACCACCGCCGAGGAGTCCTGGCGGCCTCCGCCGCGCCCCATCAGCGCACTGAAGGTCTGAGCTGCCAAGGCGGCCCCCGGCACCGCGAGACCGACCGCGGCCGCGCAGTCGAGCGCGATCCGCACGTCCTTGTGATGCAGGCGCGATTCGACGCCGGGCCGAAAATCGCGGCTGATCATCTTCGCGCCCATCACTTCGAGGATGCGGCTCGCCGCCGCGCCGCCGCGCAGCGCCTCGAGTATCTGCGCCGGATCGACACCGCTCGCGCGCGCGAGGGTGAACGCCTCCGCCATGCCCTGCAGAGTGAGGACGATGGCAAGCTGGTTGGCGGCTTTCGCCACCTGACCCGCGCCGCTCTCACCCACGCGCAGCACGGTCTTTCCGAGCTCGCGCAGGACGGGCTCCGCGCGCGTGAACGCCGCCTGCGATCCGCCCACCATGATCGACAGCGTCGCGTCGATCGCGCCCTTCTCGCCGCCCGACACGGGCGCATCCAGGAAATCCACCCCGCGCGCCGCCAGTGCCGCCGCCACCCGCCGGGCCGTGGCCGGCGCGATCGTACTGTGATCGACCACGAGCAGCCCCGGTGGCGCGCCTTCGAGGAGGCCGCCCGGACCGAGCACCACTGCCTCCACGTCCGCGCCCGCCGTCACCATGATGCAAACGACGTCGCAGCGGGTGGCAAGCTCTGCCGGCGACGCGCACGCAGCCGCACCCTGCTCGACCAGGGGAGCGAGCGCAGCAGGGCGGCGCGCGTAGACATGCAACGGGTGGCCGGCGCGCATGAGATTGAGCGCCATCGGCCGGCCCATCACGCCGAGCCCGATGAAGCCGACGCGCTCAGTCACCGCCGCTGCCCCGGTCCATTGCGGCGCCTTCGCGCCGGGCGCGGTCCTTCCAGCAGGGACTTCGCTCTCCTGCGGGCGCTCGTCCGGCGCGCTCATGCGTTCGAGCACCCTGTAGATCGCCGACGAATCGAGCCCGCCTTCGCCGCTGCCGACGAGTGCGTTGATGTGCTGAGTCGCGAGCGCCGCGGCCGGCAGCGCGACGCCCAGCTCGTGCGCGCTCTGGAGCACGATGCGCATGTCCTTCTGGTGCAGGGCGGCCTTGAAGCCGGGTGCGTAGTCGGCTTCGAGCATGCGCCGCCCGTGCAGCTCGAGCACGCGCGAGTACGCGAAGCCGCCGAGCAGCGCCTCGCGCACCGTCGCGGCATCCACGCCGTTCGCCTGCGCGAGCAGCAGGGCTTCGGCCACCGCTTCGATCGTGACTGCGGCAACGATCTGGTTGCACGACTTCGCGACCTGGCCCGCTGCGTTCGCGCCGATGTGCACGATGTTCTTGCCCATGAGCTCGAAGAGCGGCTTCGCGCGCTCGAACGACGCGGCGTTGCCGCCGACCATGATCGAGAGCGTGCCGTTGACCGCGCCGATCTCGCCGCCCGACACCGGCGCGTCCAGCATCTCGATGCCCTTCGCCGCGAGCAGGTCGGCGATGCGGCGCGTGGCCGCGGGAGAGATCGTGCTCATATCGACGATGATCGCCCCCGGCGCCGCGCCCTCGATGCAGCCGCCCGGACCGAGGATCACCTGCTCGACGTCCGGCGTGTCGGACACCATGACGAATATCACGTCCGACCTTGCCGCGACCTGTGCGGGGGAAGCACACGTGACCGCGCCCGCGTCCGCCAGCGGCTGCATGCTCGCGGCGCGGCGTGCATATACGGCCATCGAGTGGCCGCCGCGCATGAGATTGAGTGCCATCGGCCGGCCCATGATGCCGAGCCCGACGAAGCCCAGTTTCATCGTCATCCTGTCTCTCCAGCCTGGTTAACGGACCACCCCCGCCGCCATCAGCAGCGGGAGCGTAACCCAGAACAGGATGGTGCTCCAGCCGATCAGCAGCGCCGCGGACGCGGAGTCCAGATGGAAGCGGCTCGCCAGCACCAGCAGCGTCACGAAGGCGGGCGTGGCGGCTTCGATCACCGCCGCGTACTGCGCCTCGCCGAGCGGTGCGAAGAGCGCCTGCGCCACGGCCCAGGTGAGAAGCGGCGCGACCATCAGCTTCACCGCGGAGACGGCCAGGATCTCGCGGCGCGGGGTGAGATCGCGCCACGGAATGGTCATGCCCAGCACGAAGAGGATGGCGGGAATGGTCGCCTGCCCGATGAAGCTCGTGGCGGTGATGATCGGCGGATACTGAATGCCGAGCTGCTGATAGGCCACGCCCAGCACGAAGGCCCAGAGCGGCGGCATCGTGACCATGATGCGCCATACGGAGGGCTGGTCGGTCTCCTTGCGGTGGGAGCCCAGGCGCGTGCAGATCCACACGCCGAGACTCCAGATGAGCGGCACCGACATCAGCATGTCGTTGAAGACCGCATAGCGCGGCGCCTGCGGCCCGTAGAAGAACACCAGCACCGGCACGCCGACGTTGAAGGTGTTGCCGAACATGCCGCCCAGCATCAGGATGGCGCGCGCGCGGTCGGACAGGTCGCGGCAGAGCGCCGAGCGGTACAGGAGCCAGTAGAGGACGACTCCCGACAGCAGCACGCCGATGCCGTTGACGAGAGGCACGGTGAGCAGACTCCACGTGACCGGGGTGGTCGCCGCGACGGCGAACATGATGCAGGGATAGAAGAGGTAGAGCACGATGCGGTTGAGCTCGTTGCGCACCGCCTGGACGTGCACGTCCTTGAAGATCACCGGCCACACGCCGCCCGCCGCGACCAGCAGGCCGAGCGGCAGCATGACCTGCACCATCAGGTCGAAGAGACGCGCGAAATAGCTCAACGCGGAAAGCCGGCCAGGGGCAGTCGCGCCTCGCACCACGCCGCGACGGTGAGCGCGACGCCATCGCGACCGCGCGCGGCCGTGATCTGCAATCCGAGAGGCAGCCCGGATGGACCGAAGCCGGTGGGAATGCAGAGAGCCGGCACCTGGGTGAGCGTCCAGATCGTGCAGAAGACGGGGTCGCCGGTGCTCTCGATACCGCAGTGCGCTTCCCCCGTCGCAGGCGGCGTGATGATCGCGTCGAAGTCCGCGAAGAACAGGTCGAGCGACTGCGTAAGCGCATCGCGCACACCCAGCGCGTCTGCAAGCTCCGCGTCGCTCACCCGCGCGCCTTCCGCGAGCGCAGCGCGCAGTCCCGCGCTGAATTCGCCGCAGCGGGTGCGCGCAAGCGCGGCGAACTCATCCGCTGCCTCGCGATACATGATGCGCCGCTGTGCCGTGTGCGCCTGGTCGAAGCGCGCCGGCAGTTCGGTCTCCCACACGAGCGCGCCGGCCTCGCGCAGTGCCACGATGTCGGCCGCGAAACGCGCCTGCTGCGCTTCGCTGGCGCGGTCCCACACCGGCGTGCGCACCGCGGCGAGCTTCGGCAGGCGGTCGAGCGAGGCGGGGGCCAGCGGCATCGCACCCGGTTCGTCGGCGAGCGCCGCGACGAGCCACGCGCAGTCGGCGACCGACCGTGCGAACACGCCGATCTGATCGAGCGTGCGGCTGAAGTGATGTACGCCGTCGAAAGCGAGTAGCCCCTGCGTCGGCTTGTAGCCCACCACCCCGCAGAAGGCGGCGGGTCGGATCACGGAGCCGTTGGTCTGCGTGCCCAGCGCGCCGGGGCAGAACCCCGCCGCGACCGCCGCGGCCGATCCGCTCGACGACCCGCCCGGCGTGTGCAGCGCACTCCAGGGATTGCGCGTCTTGCCAGGCGTGAGAAACGCGAACTCGGCGGTCACGGTCTTGCCGAGAACGAAGGCGCCGGCGCGTTCGAGCTTCTCGACCACGTCGGCGGATGCCGTGGGGACCTCGCCGCGGAAGATCGCCGAACCCCGCTCGGTGCGGATGCCGCGCGTGGGCATGATGTCCTTCACGCCGATCGGCAACCCGTGCAGCGGGCCGACCGCTTGACCCGCGCGCTGTCTCGCATCGGCCGCCTCCGCGCAGCCCATCGCCCGCGCGCCGTCGAACCACGCAAACGCTGCGACCTCGTCCTCCAGCTGCGCGATGCGTGCGAGGCAACTGCGCGTGAGCTCGGCGCTCGTGATCTCTCCCGCGGCGATCTTGCTGGCGGCCTCGACCAGGCTCAGGCGAAAGAGGGGGTTCATGCGAGAACATGAAGGAGTGAACGAGTGGGTCGTGAAGACGTGAGTTCCTGCCATCCTCCGCAACGGATAATTGTCGCATCTTCGCGAGGGAAGTTCCTCAAGCGCTTCCGGGAAAGCGGGTGCTGGACGCCCCGCACGCGTGGCGGGGTGAGGAGGCTTCAGGGGTCGATTGCCTTAACCGAAGGAAAGCGAGAACTTCCTCGTAGCAGGCGAGCGCTTCCGAAGGATCGGCAACAGGAAGGAAGGATCGGAACTGCCGATTCTAAGACTGCTGCCTCGTCTCGGGACACTGCGGTTCCTCCCACGATCGCTCGCGAATAATAAGCTCGTCGAAGCCGGTGCTCGAATCTCGTTCCCGACTGAACGACCATTCCGGGAGCAGTAGCAGAAGCACTTCGGCGGTCGTACGCACCAGGCAATCATAGGAGACGTGACCCCCCGTCACCCGGCCTTTCTCGCCGGCCACGCTCATGTGCAGATGTGCGCCGCCACTCGATATGGAGCCCGCGAGTGTCAGGATCTCGAGGTTGCCATCCAGAGCTTCCGCCTGAGCCTTCCCCGCGAACCGCAATCGAGCTTGACGGAGGCTGCCGATTCCAGCGATCACGAAAGCGGCGCGGTGATGATGCGGATCCAGACTACCTTCCAACGCCCGGCGCAAATCCGTGTTCGGCTGAAGCCGCAGTGGCAGAGAGTCCCACGCAATAGCCATGTTGCCACTCGCATTCATCGTCCAGCGTATCGGCTAAACCCGGTGCGTGCAATCGTGCGCCTTCACCGGCGCGAAACCAGCACGCGAAGCGCCGCAGCACAGCGTCCGGTGCAAAGCATGGTCGGGCGTCAGTTCCCCGTACCTCAAAGATGGACGAAGAACTCGGGCGCGCTTTGCCACCGGTCATTGCGACCATCGACGTACGTGATTTGCAGTTTCGCGAGGTCCTCGTCGGAAACATCCTCGATGCACATGACGTTGACCCCGTACATCTTGCCCATGGGAGTTTCCGTTCCCAGCCCGAACGCGCGGACGCCACAGTGCTTGCAGAAATAGTGGTGGTTCTTCTTCGTGTTGAACAGGTACTGCGTCAGCTCTGATTCCCCCGTCAGCAACCGGAAGCCGTCAGCCTTTGCGATGGCGGGCCAGAAGCGTGTCCGCCTGCAGATGGAGCAATTACAGCGATAGGTACTCTGTGTCAGGTCGAGATCGGCCTCGAACGTGACGGCGCCGCAATGGCAGCTTCCCCGGTAGGTCTTCAGCATGATCCATTCTCCAACGAAGATGGCCCGCAGGCCCAGGGCCGTGCGGCCCAACGTCGGAGTTCAGCGACGCGCGGCTTGTGGCGCGTCCGCTGGAATGCCTCGTTGGGCAGCTTGGTAGAGAAACTCGGGCGCGAGGTCGGCACCGTTCGGCCAGGTGACGGTCTCGAGTTCCGGATCCTGCGCCCGCGACCTGGCAGGTCGATGCGGCGAGGAGTAGACTGCGCAGCATGAATGCGCGTGTGGACCAACTGTTGGCTGACGCCTTGGACCTTCCGGAGGACGAACGCTCTGCCCTTGTGGTGGCACTGCTTGACAGCCTGGAAGGAAGTACGGACGCCGCGATCTCTGAAGCTTGGCGCAAAGAGCTTCGGCTGCGTAAGCAGGCACTCCGAGAAGGAACTCTGAAAGCGGTGCCTTGGGCTGAAGCGCGAGCACGACTGAGCGCGCTGTGACGCGCTTTGCGATTGACGTTCTGCCTCCGGCCGAGGCAGAGATTCGCGAGGCGTTTCTTTGGTACTTCGAGCGAAGCCCGCTTGCAGCGCATGCCTTTCGCAGCGAAGCGCTCGAAGCGATTGACGCGCTCGGTGAGCACGCGGACATGTGGCCGCCTGACGAAGACGAAGTGCGGCACTACCACTTGCGCCACTTCCCCTACACCGTGCACTACGTGCTCGAGCGTGAAGTCGCAACGGTGCTCGCTGTCGGACCCGACTTTGACAGTTCTTGGTCACATTTGGGTCGGTGGTCTCCGCAAGTTGTTGATTTGTGTAGTTGGCGACACGCGCAAACCGCCAAATTCATAGATACATGGAGTGGCCGTAACGGCTTGACTGCCTTGGTTTGCGGCTCGTAGCATTGGGCACATGTACCTGCGTGAGTCCAAGCAGCGGCGCGCCGACGGCAGCGTGGTGACCTACCTGCGGTTGGCCGAGAACAGGTGGAACCCCGAGAAGCGCCGCGCGGAGACTCGCATCGTGTGCAACTGCGGGCGTGCCGAGGATGAAGCGGTCATCGAGCGGCTGCGCCGGCTCGCGAAGAGCATCCTGCGCCGCTGCGCGCCGGAGCAGATCGTGGCCGGCGGCCCCGACTGGCGCCTGGTGTGCGCCTGGACGCGCGCATTCCCGGCACCGAGGGGCTGGCGTTGCAGCACCTGTACCGGGCGATGGACTTTCTGGAGGCGAACAAGGAGCCGATCGAACGCGAGATCTTCTTCCGGGTGGCCGATCTGTTGAGCCTGGACGTGGAGGTCATCTTCTACGACACCACCTCGCTACACTTCGAGATCGACGAAGAGGATCAGGGCGTCGGCCCCGAGGGGGTGATGCACGGCCGCCGGGCGGCTGGGCGCAAGCGCTACGCCGCGCCGCGCCAGCGCGGCCATTCGAAGAACGGCCGGAGC
>JAEUMX010000152.1 GCA_016791285.1 Burkholderiales bacterium | reverse complement strand
AGCAGCACGCTCGTGATGCGCCCCTCGAGGTCGTCGATCGGCACGCGGTCGATTTCCCGGTGCGCCATGCGCGCGAAGGCGTCGGCCGGTTTCAACGCCGGCTCCATGTCCGACAGGTACATCTCGGTGGTGAGTCGCGCGATGTCGTTCTCGCGATACAGCCCATGGATCCGTTCGCACAGGTCGCGCAGCCCGATCTTCTCGTAGCCGGGATGGGCCGCGATGAACTCGGGCAGCACGCGCCACAGCGGCTGGTTCTGGTCGTAGTCGTCCTTGAACTGCTGCAGCTCGGTCACCAGCGTGTTCCAGCGTCCCTTGGTGATGCCGATGGTGAACATGATGAAGAAGGAGTAGAGCCCCGTCTTCTCGACGATGATGCCGTGCTCGGCGAGATACTTGGTGACGATCGCCGCCGGGATGCCCGTCTCGGCGAAGTCGCCGTCCACGTCGAGCCCCGGGTTGATCACCGTGGCCTTGATCGGATCGAGCATGTTGAAGCCGGGCGCGAGATCGCCGAAGCCATGCCAGCGCTCGCCCGCGCGCAGCACCCAGTCCTCGCGCTCGCCGATGCCTTCCTCGGCCAGGCCTTCCGGTCCCCACACCTTGAACCACCAGTCCGTGCCGAAGTCCTCGTCCACCTTGCGCATGGCGCGCCGAAAGTCGAGCGCCTCCTGGATCGACTCCTCCACCAGCGCGGTGCCGCCGGGCGGCTCCATCATCGCCGCCGCCACGTCGCACGATGCAATGATCGCGTACTGCGGGCTGGTGGACGTGTGCATGAGGTACGCTTCGTTGAAGACATCGCGGTCGAGGCGCCGCGTCGCGGAGTCCTGCACCAGGATTTGTGAGGCCTGCGAGAGGCCTGCCAGCAGCTTGTGGGTCGATTGCGTGGAAATCACCATCGACTCGCTGCACGCGGGGCGCTCGCGGCCGATGGCGTGCATGCCCGCGTAAAAGCCGTGGAACGCCGCGTGCGGCAGCCACGCTTCGTCGAAGTGCAGCGTGTCGATGTGGCCGTCGAGCATGGCCTTGATGGTCTCGACGTTGTAGACGACGCCGTCGTAGGTGCTCTGGGTGATGGTGAGGATGCGCGGCTTGCCGCGGGCATCGCGCGCGAGCGGGTTCGCCCTGATCTTGCGGTCGATGTTCTCCGGCTTGAATTCCTCGAGCGGAATCGGCCCGATGATGCCGAAATGGTTGCGCGTCGGTGTCAGGAACACCGGCACGGCGCCGGTCATGGTGATCGCGTGCAGTACCGACTTGTGGCAGTTGCGGTCGACCACCACGACATCGCCGGGTGCCACGGTCGAGTGCCAGACGATCTTGTTCGAGGTCGACGTCCCGTTGGTGACGAAGAAGAGATGATCGCAGCCGAAGATGCGCGCCGCATTGCGCTCGCTCGCCGCCACCGGACCGGTGTGATCGAGCAGCTGACCGAGCTCGTCGACGGAGTTGCAGACATCCGCCCGCAGCATGTTCTCGCCGAAGAACTGGTGAAACATCTGGCCGACCGGGCTCTTCAGGAACGCCACCCCGCCCGAGTGTCCGGGGCAGTGCCAGGAATACGAGCCATCCTGCGCGTAGTGGGTGAGCGCCCGAAAGAACGGCGGCGCGAGACTGTCGAGATAGGCCCGCGCCTCGCGCACGATGTAGCGCGCGACGAATTCCGGCGTGTCCTCGAACATGTGGATGAAGCCGTGCAGTTCGCGCAGCACGTCGTTCGGGATGTGGCGCGAGGTGCGCGTCTCGCCGTAGAGGAAGATCGGGATGTCGGCGTTGCGCCAGCGGATCTCCTCGACGAAGGCGCGCAGATCGGCCACCGCCTTGTCGGCCTGCTCGGGCGAGCTGAACTCCTCGTCGTCGATCGACAGGATGAACGCGGACGCGCGGCTTTGCTGCTGGGCGAAGCTGGAGAGATCGCCGAAGCTGGTGACGCCCAGCACCTCCCAGCCTTCCTCCTCGATCGCCTTCGCAACCGTGCGGATGGAGAGCCCGCTCGCGTTCTCGGAGCGGAAATCCTCGTCGATGATGATGACGGGAAAGCGGAAGCGCATGGTCGCGGGCGAGATAGGGTCTGGTCCGGGCGGCCCGAGCACGGAGCGGGCGCAATGGTCGCCGAATGCTCCCAGCGAACCCCCGTCCCGTCAAGTGCGATTCGGACGACGGTCTGTCAGGGCTTCTGCGGGCGCGTCACGCGCTTGAAGAGGGCGGCGATCTCGCCCACGATGCCGCGGCGGAAGACGAGCACGCAGACCACGAAGATCACCCCTTGGGCAACCAGCGTCCAGCGGCCGAAGACCGCGGCGTTCTGCAGCAAGACCACGAGCGCCGCCCCGACCAGCGGGCCGAAGACCGTGCCGAGCCCGCCCAGCAAAGTCATCAGCACCACCTCGCCCGACATGTGCCAGTGCACGTCGGTGAGCGACGCGAGTTGCAGGACCAGGCTCTTGGTCGATCCCGCCAGCCCGGCCAGGCCGGCGGACAGCGTGAAGGCGAGCAGCTTGACGCGGTCTACGTCGTAGCCGAGCGAGATTGCGCGCGGCTCGTTCTCGCGGATGGCCTTCAGCACCTGCCCGAAGGGCGAGTGGATCGCGCGGTGGACGACCCAGAATCCCGCCGCGCAGATTGCGAGTACGACGAAATACAGGTTGAGGTCCTGGGAGAGGTCGACGATCCCCGCGAGGCGGCCGCGCGGGATGCCCTGCAGTCCGTCCTCGCCGCCGGTGAACTCGAGCTGCAGCCAGACGAAATACATCATCTGCGCGAGCGCGAGCGTGATCATCGCGAAGTAGATGCCGGCGCGGCGGATGGCGAGGCTGCCGACCACCCAGCCCAGCATCAGCGCGAACACGGTCCCGGCGAGGATGCCGGTACCGGGTCCGAGGCCGAGGTTCTTGCACAGATAGCCGGTGATGTAGGCGGCGCCACCGAAGAACGCGGCGTGCCCGAACGAGAGCAGCCCCGAATACCCGAGCAGCAGGTTGAAGGCGCACGCGAAGAGCGCGAAGCACAGGATCTTCATCAGCAGCACGGGGTACACGCCGAGGAAGGGCGCTGCGATAAGCGCCACGACGAGCAGCGCCATGATCCGGTAATCGCGCCCGCTCGCGCCGCGTTCGCGGCGACCCGTGATCATCGCACGCGCCCGAACAGACCCGCGGGCCGCAACAGCAGTACGATCACCATGATGAGGAAGATGATGGTGGCGGAGAACTCGGGAAAGTAGACCTTCGTCAGGCCCTCGATCACGCCGAGCCCGAGGCCGGTCACGATCGAGCCCAGGATCGACCCCATGCCGCCGATCACCACCACCGCGAAGACGACGATGATGAGCTTCGAGCCCATGTCCGGGCTCACCTGGAACACCGGCGCGGCGAGCACGCCGGCGAACGCGGCGAGCGCGACACCGTAACCGTAGGTGAGCGTCACCAGGAGCGGCACGTTGACGCCGAAGGATTGCAGCAGCTTCGGATTCTCGGTGCCCGCGCGCAGATAGGCGCCGAGTCGCGTGCGCTCGATCAGGAACCACGAGACGAGGCACATCACGATCGACGCCACGACCACCCAGGCGCGGTAGTTCGGCAGAAAGACGAAGCCGAGATTGGTGCCGCCCGACAGCGCCTCGGGGATGTCGTAGCTCTGGCCCGAGCTGCCGAACTCGTTGAAGAAGTAACCCTCGATAATGAGCGCGAGCCCGAAGGTCAGCAGCAGCCCGTAGAGATGGTCGAGGTGATAGAGGCGCTTCAGCATCGTGCGCTCGATCACCATCCCGATCGCACCGACGAGCAGCGGTGCCACCAGCAGCGCCGCCCAGTACGACAGCCCGAACTTCGTCAGGCCGATCCACGCGAAGAACGCGCCCATCATGTACTGCGCGCCGTGGGTGAAGTTGATGATGTTGAGCAGCCCGAAGATGATGGCGAGCCCGAGGCTCAGCACGGCGTAGAACGAGCCGTTGATGAGCCCCACCAGCAATTGGCCGAAGAGCCCCTGCAGCGGTACGCCGAAGACCTCGATCATGGCGGCCTCGCTACACGCCGGCTCACTTCTTCACCAGCGGGCACTTGCTCTGCGAGAGCGGCGTGAACGCCTGCTCGCCGGGCACCGTCTGCACCAGCTTGTAGTAATCCCACGGCTGTTTCGACTCGGCCGGCTTCTTCACCTGGAACAGATACACATCGTGCACGTGCAGGCCGTCTGCGCGAATCTTGCCGTTCTTGGCGAAGAAATCGTTCACCGGCGTGGCGCGCATCTTCTCCATCACTTTCGTCGTGTCGTCGGTGCCAGCGGCCTTGATCGCGTTCAGGTAATGCATGGTCGCGGAATAGTCGCCGGCCTGGACCATGGTGGGCATCTTCTTGTGGCGATCGAAGAACTTCTTCGACCACGCGCGGGTAGCGTCGTCCATGTCCCAGTAGAAGGACTCGGTGACGTACAGCTCCTGCGCGGCCTTGAGCCCGACGCTGTGGATGTCGGTGATGAAGATGAGGAGCCCGGCGAGCTTCTGCTTCGGCGTGATGCCGAACTCCGCGGCCTGCTTGATGGAGTTCTGCGTGTCGGTGCCGGCATTCGCCAGCCCGATCACTTTCGCCCCCGACGCCTGCGCCTTCAGTAGAAACGAGGAGAAGTCCTGGCCCGGAAACGGATGCCGCACCGAGCCGAGCACCTTGCCGCCGGCGGCGATCACGACCTCGCTCGTGTCCTTTTCCAGCGAGTGGCCGAAGGCATAGTCCGCGGTCAGGAAGAACCAGGTATCGCCGCCATGCTTCACGACTGCGCGGCCGGTGCCCTCCGCGAGCGAGCGCGTGTCGTAGGTGTAGTGCACGTTGGTGTCGGTGCAGTCCTCGTTGGTGATCTTGGTCGACGCGGCGCCCGACACGATGCTCACCTTGTTCTTCTCCTTCGCCACCTTCATCACGGCGAGCGCCGTGGAGGAGCTGACGAGGTCGATGATCATGTCGACGTTGTCGCGGTCGAACCACTCGCGCGCCTTGTTCGCCGCGATGTCGCCCTTGTTCTGATGGTCGGCGGAGACGACCTCGATCGGCTTGCCGAGCACCTTGCCGCCGAAATCCTCGACCGCCATCTTCACTGCGAGCACGGACCCAGGCCCGGCGAGATCCGAGTAGGCGCCGGACAGGTCGGTCAGCACACCGATCTTCACGACGTCGTTCGATACCTGCGCCTGTGCTGCCGCCGTGAACGCGAGCGCCGCCGCGCCCGCAAGAAATTGCACCGTCTTCATCTTCATCATCTTCCTCTGAGTTGTTTCAGGTTTACGCCTCCCGCCTCACCTCACACGCCTAACAGCTGGTGCAGTCGCCCCATGTTCTTGTCCAGCTCGGCCCGCTCCACTTCCAGCACCACGCTCCCATGCTCCAGCACGTAGTGCCGGTCCGCGAGCGGCGCGGCGAAGCGAAAGTTCTGCTCCACCAGCACGATCGTGAGCCCCTTCTCCTTGAGCTGGCGCAGCACGCGCCCGAGCGCCTGCACGATCACGGGCGCGAGCCCTTCGGTGATCTCGTCCAGCAAGAGCAGGCGTGCGCCGGTGCGAAGGATACGCGCGACCGCGAGCATCTGCTGCTCCCCGCCGGACAGTCGCATGCCGGGGCTCTTTCGCCGCTCCTTCAGGTTCGGAAACATCTCGTAGATCTCGCCGAGGCTCATGCCCCCGCTCGCCACTGCCGGCGGCAGCAGCAGATTCTCCTCGCAGGTCAGGCTGGCGTAGATGCCGCGCTCCTCGGGGCAATAGCCGATGCCGAGGTGGGCGATGCGGTGGGTGGGCAGCGCGATCGCCTCGCGGCCGTTGATCATGATCGAGCCGGTGCGCCGTCCGACCAGGCCCAAGATTGCGCGCAACGTCGTCGTGCGGCCCGACCCGTTACGCCCGAGCAGTGTCACCAGCTCGCCGCGGTTCACCTGAAAGTCGACGCCGTGCAGCACGTGGGATTCGCCGTAGAACGCGTGCAGTGCGGTCACGCGCAGAAACTCGGTGCCGGCAGCCACCTCACTCATCGGCCGTCCCCACGTAGGCTTCGAGCACGCGCGGATCCTTCGACACCGTTGCGTACGGCCCCTCGGCCAGCACCGCACCGCGCTGGAGTACAGTGATCACGTCCGAGAGATCGGCGACCACGTTCATGTTGTGCTCGACCATGAGCACCGTGCGATTCGCCGCCACTTTCCTGATCAACGCCGTGACGCGGCCGACATCCTCGTGCCCCATGCCCTGGGTCGGCTCGTCGAGCAGCATGAGCTCGGGGTCGAGCGCCAGCGTCGTCGCGATCTCGAGCGCGCGCTTGCGGCCGTATGGCAACTCGACGGTAACGAAGTCGGCGAAGTCGCCGAGGTCGACGCCTTCCAGGAGCTCGAGCGCCTGATCGTTCAAGCGGTCCAGCACCTTCTGCGAGCGCCAGAACTGGAACGCGGTCCCGAGCTTGCGCTGCAACGCGACGCGCACGTTCTCGAGCACGGTCAGGTGCGGAAACGTCGCGGAGATCTGAAACGAGCGCACCATGCCGCGACGCGCGACGGCCGCCGGCCTGTCGCGCGTGATGTCGTTGCCGTTGAAGACGATGGCGCCGGAGGTGGGATCGAGGAACCGCGTGACCAGGTTGAACACGGTGGTCTTGCCCGCCCCGTTCGGGCCGATCAACGCATGAATGGTGCCGCGGCGGACCCGCAAGCTCACGTCGGCGACCGCGACGAATCCCGTGAACTCCTTGGTGAGGCCGCGGGTCTCGAGTATGCAGTCGGCAGTCGCCCCCAACCGGTCGTCCTCCTCGTCGCACAGCTAGGCCACGCGCCTGAGCAATGGCGCAGGAGTTTAGGTAAGGCGGCAGGCAGCGTCAAACGAATAGCTGACCAAAGCTCGTCCCGACGCGACCGTCAGCAGGAACACACACCGGCCGGATCTCTCCTTAAGCCGCGCCACAGCGGGCGAACCGCGAGGCGCCGTCATGCCGAACGAACGCAGGAATCCGAGGCGAACCGTGGTTTCGCGGCGGTTTCTGCCCCCGGAGCGTTCTCCGGCTCCGGCCGTGCAAGCTTCTTCGGCGCGTGACGGCGTTCCGAACAAAACGGTATATTTGCCCCACGCGCGCTGCTGAAGTTTCGTGGCGCGCCCTTGTTTTGTCCGTCAGGATCGTTTTGGCAGGCTGTTGAACGGCCCTGCAACCTGACGGACCCCAGAACCGGAACTCAAATAAGGGAGGAAGTACCATGGGTCTGGTCATTGGCGTGCCGAGGGAAACGGCAGCGGGTGAAAAACGCGTTGCCACCGTGCCCGAAGTCGTTGAAAAGCTCATCAAGCTTGGTTTCTCGGTGGCGGTGGAAAGCGGGGCAGGAGACGCCGCGAACTTCAGCGACGATGTCTACCGTGCCGCGGGTGCCGAAGTGGTCGCCGGCGCGGCCGCGCTGTGGACAAAGGCGGACATGGTGTTCAAGGTTCGTGCCCCGTCGGCCGAGGAAATCGGCCTGATGCACGAGGGCCAGACCCTGATCACCTTCATCTGGCCCGCGCAGAATCCCGAACTGATGCAAAGCCTCGCGGCGCGCAAGGTCACCGTGCTGGCGATGGACTCGCTGCCGCGCATGCTGAGCCGCGCGCAGAAGATGGACGCGCTGACTTCCATGGCCGGCATCACGGGCTATCGCGCCGTGATCGAGGCGGCGCATCACTTTGGCCGCTTCCTCACCGGCCAGATCACTGCGGCCGGCAAAGTGCCGCCGGCCAAGGTCTTCATCGCCGGCGACGGCGTCGCCGGTTTGGCCGCGATCGGCACCGCCGTCGGGCTGGGCGCCATCGTGCGCGCCAACGACACCCGTGCCGAAGTGGCCGACCAGGTAGTGTCGATGGGCGGCGAGTTCGTGAAGGTCGACTACGAGGAGGAAGGATCCGGCGGCGGCGGCTATGCCAAGGTGATGAGCGAGGGCTTCCAGAAGGCGCAGCGCGAGATGTACGCCAAGCAGGCCAGGGAGGTGGACATCATCATCACCACCGCGCTGATCCCCGGCAAGCCCGCGCCGCGCCTCATCACCGCCGAGATGGTGCAGTCCATGAAGCCGGGCAGCGTGATCGTCGACCTGGCGGCCGAACAAGGCGGCAACTGCGAGCTCACCGAGCCCGGCAAGGTCGCGGTGAAGCACGGCGTCACCATCATCGGCTACACCGATCTGCCCAGCCGGCTGGCGCGGCAGTCTTCCACGCTCTACGCAACCAACCTGTTCCGGCTGACCGAGGAGCTCTGCAAGACCAAGGACGGCGTCATCAACGTCGACATGGACGACGAGGCCATCCGCGGCCTGACGGTGATCAAGGAGGGCAGCATCACCTGGCCGCCGCCTGCGCCCAAGCTGCCTGCCGCGCCGCCCGCGGCGGCCAAACCAGCGGCCAAGGCACCGGCGCCTGCGGCGCACGGGCATGGCGGCGGGGGGGCGCCGGCATCGGGCAAGAGCACGGCGATACTCTTCGCCGTGGCGGCGGTGGTGTTCTGGTTCATCGGCGCCCACGCGCCCGCCGCGTTCCTCGCCCACTTCACGGTGTTCGTGCTGGCCTGCTTCATCGGCTACATGGTGATCTGGAACGTGACGCCGGCGCTGCACACGCCGCTCATGAGCGTCACCAACGCGATCTCCAGCATCATCGCCATCGGCGCGCTGGTGCAGGTGGCCCCGCCGCTGGCGGGCGGCGGCGGCGATCGTCCGGAAGCCTGGATCATCGGGCTCGCCGTGGTCAGCATCGCACTCGTCGCGATCAACATGTTCGGCGGATTTGCAGTCACCCGCCGCATGCTGGAAATGTTCCGGAAATAGGGAGACTCGAATAATGTCTGCAAGCCTCGCAACCGTCTCCTATATCGGAGCGACCATACTCTTCATCCTGAGCCTCGGCGGACTCTCGCACCCCGAGAGCTCGCGGCGCGGCAATCTGTACGGCATCATCGGCATGACCATCGCGGTGCTGGCAACTGTTTTCGGGCCGCAGGTCACCGCAGGCGGCTACGTGTGGATCGTCGGCGCGATGGTCGTCGGCGCCACGATCGGTCTGTATGCGGCGCGCGTCGTGAAAATGACGCAGATGCCGGAGCTGGTCGCACTGATGCACAGCCTGGTGGGTCTCGCGGCGGTCCTCGTCGGTTACGCGAACTACATCGATCCGGCGGCGGCAGGGCAGTTCAGCGGCGCCGAGAAGACGATCCACGAGATCGAGATCTACATCGGCATCCTGATCGGCGCCGTGACCTTCTCCGGTTCCCTGATTGCTTTCGGCAAGCTGTCGGGCAAGATCAGCGGCAAGCCCATGCTGCTGCCAGCGCGCCACTTCCTCAATCTCGCCGGTCTGCTGGTCGTGATCTGGTTCGGCTGGAAGTTCATCAACACGCACACGGTGGCCGACGGCATGACGCCGCTGATCGTGATGACGGTGATCTCGCTGCTCTTCGGGATTCACATGGTCATGGCGATCGGCGGTGCGGACATGCCCGTCGTCGTGTCCATGCTGAACAGCTACTCGGGGTGGGCCGCGGCCGCCACCGGATTCATGCTCTCCAACGACCTGCTGATCGTCACCGGCGCACTGGTGGGCTCCTCGGGCGCGATTCTCTCCTACATCATGTGCCGCGCCATGAACCGGCACTTCATCTCGGTGATCGCCGGCGGATTCGGCACCGAAGGCGGCGCACCGGCGGCGGCTGGCGGCGCCCAGCCCGCCGGCGAGGTGGTGGCGGTGACCGCGCCCGAGACCGCCGAACTGCTGAGCGAAGCCAAGAACGTGATCATCGTGCCGGGGTATGGCATGGCGGTGGCGCAGGCCCAGCACACGGTTTACGAGATCACCAGGTTCCTGCGCGAGAAGGGCGTGAATGTGCGCTTCGGTATCCACCCGGTTGCCGGCCGCATGCCTGGCCACATGAACGTGCTGCTGGCCGAAGCCAAGGTGCCCTACGACATCGTGCTGGAAATGGACGAGCTGAACGACGACTTTCCCTCCACCGACGTCGCCATAGTGATCGGTGCCAACGACATCGTGAATCCGGCGGCGCAGGACGACCCGACGAGCCCGATCGCTGGCATGCCGGTGCTGGAGGTGTGGAAGGCGAAAACCTCGGTGGTCATGAAGCGCAGCATGGCTTCCGGCTACGCTGGCGTCGACAATCCACTCTTCTACAAGGAGAACAACCGCATGCTGTTCGGCGACGCGAAGAAGATGCTCGACGAGGTGCTGGCGTCGATCAAGGCGTGATCGTTCGGCGGTGAACAGGGCCGCGGGCGGGGCACCGGCAGGAGGTGCCCCGCTGCGCGCCTGCCATCCATGATCCACGTTCTGCCCGATCTCCTCGTGAGTCAGATCGCCGCGGGCGAGGTCGTCGAGCGACCTGCTTCCGCGCTCAAGGAGATCCTGGAGAACAGCCTCGACGCTGGCGCGGGACGGATCGCCGTGGAACTGGCCGAAGGCGGTTCGAGTCTCCTGCGCGTGGTGGACGACGGTGCCGGGATGGTGCGCGACGATCTGCCTCTTGCGCTTGCGCGACACGCGACGAGCAAGATCACGAACCTCGACGATCTCGAAGGCGTGACGAGCTTCGGATTCCGCGGCGAAGCGCTGGCGAGCATTGCGTCGGTGGCGCACTTGCGCATCGTGAGCCGTCGGCGCGACGACCGTCATGCGTGGCAGATCGAGGCCGCGGGCGGGCAGATCGCCGCTCCCGCGCCGGCGGCGGGCGCTCCCGGCACGACGGTCGAGATGCGCGATCTCTACTTCAATACACCCGCGCGGCGCAAATTTCTGCGCACCCCCGCCACCGAATACGGGCACTGCGAGGAGGCGTTTCTGCGCGCGGCCCTCGCACGACCCGAGGTGGCGCTATCGCTCGCGCACAACGCGCGCGCCAACTGGTCGCTCCCGGCGCAGGACGCGGCGGCACGCGTGCGCGCAGTGCTGGGCGACGAGTTTGCCGCCAGCGCGCTGCCGCTGGCGGAGCGCTCGGGCATTCTCGCGCTCACAGGCTGGATCACGCTGCCGACCGCGGCGGCGGGCGGACGCCCCACGCAGTACCTCTTCGTTAACGGCCGCTTCGTGCGCGACAAGGTGATCGCCCACGCGCTGCGCCAGGCGTATGCCGACGTGCTGCATCACGCGAGCTTGCCCGGGTACGCGCTGTTTCTCGAGATCGAACCGCAGCTCGTGGATGTGAACGTGCACCCGACCAAGATCGAAGTGCGCTTCCGCGAGGCGCGCGCGGTCCATCAGTTCGTGTTCCGCGTGTTGCACCGCGCCCTGTCGCAGACCACGGCGGGCGCGGTGTCCCCTGCGACGAACGCCCCGGCTGACGTGCAGACGACGACATCGGCGCGAGCCGCCGAACAGGCGCGCATGCCGCTCACGGCAGCCGAGCCGATGGCGCTCTACCAGGCGCTCGCCACCGCGCCGAGCGAATCACCCGTGCCGGCGCCGACACCCGGTGCCGCACCCCCGCTCGGTTACGCCATCGGCCAGTTGCTGGGCGTCTACATCCTGGCCCAGAACGAAACGGGCCTGGTCATCGTCGACATGCACGCGGCGCACGAGCGCATCCTCTACGAGAAGCTCAAGCGCGCCCTCGACGAACGCTCGGTGGCGATGCAGGCCCTGATGATCCCGGTTGCCTTCGGCGCCGATCCGCTCGAAGTGGCCACCGTCGAGGAGCAGGGCGAAGCCCTGCAGGCGCTGGGGTTCGACGTTGCCGTGCTCGGGCCGCGCGAGATCGCGGTGCGCGGTATGCCGGCAGCGCTGCGCGACGCAGACGCCGGTGCGCTGGCGCGCGAGCTGATCCGGGACGTGCGCGAGCTCGGCAGCACGCGTGTCGCGGAAGAACGCCGCAACGAGCTGCTCGCGACCATGGCGTGCCACGGCGCCGTGCGTGCGAACCGCAACCTCACGCTGCCGGAGATGAATGCACTGCTGCGCGAGATGGAAGCGACCGAGCGCTCCGCGCAGTGCAATCACGGCCGTCCCACTTGGCGGCAGGTAACGCTGGCGGAGCTCGATCGGCTTTTTCTGAGGGGACGCTGACGCCACCCCTGCCCCCTGCCCTCTTCCTCATGGGGCCGACGGCCAGCGGCAAGACTGAGGCGGCCCTCATGATCGCGCGACGCCTGCCGGTGGAGATCATCAGCGTCGACTCGGCGCAGGTGTACCGCGGCATGGACATCGGCACCGCGAAGCCGGACACGCAAACGCTGCGCGAGACGCCGCATCACCTGATCGACATCCTCGACCCGACCGAGCGCTTTTCCGCGGCCGACTTCTGCGAGCGCGCGCGCGAGCTGATGGGCGAGATCACCGCGGCGGGTCGCGTGCCGCTGCTGGTGGGCGGCACCATGCTCTATTTCAAGGCGTTGCGGGAGGGACTCTCCGACCTGCCGGCAGCCGATCCGGCGATCCGGCTCGTGATCGACGACATGGCGCGTGAGGTCGGCTGGCCGGCGTTGCACGAAGAGCTCGCGCGGCTCGACCCGGAGACGGCCGAGCGCCTCGACCCGCACGACGCACAGCGCATTCAGCGGGCGCTGGAGGTGATCCACGCCACCGACCGTCCGCTGTCGGAATTGATCCGCGAGCGCGCGCCCGCAGGGCTGCCCTATCGCGTCGTCGCCGCGTCGCTCGAGCCGTCGGAGCGCCGCGTGCTGCACGAGCGTATCGCGCAGCGCTTCGAGTCGATGCTCGAACTCGGCCTGATCGGCGAGGTACGCGACCTCAGGAACCGCTTCGCCCTCGATCCCGACCTGCCCTCGATGCGCTGCGTGGGGTATCGGCAGACGTGGGATTACCTCGACGGCAGGCTCTCGCTGCGGGAGCTGCGCGAGCGCGGTGTTGCGGCGACGCGACAGCTCGCCAAGCGCCAGCTCACGTGGCTGCGGCCGCTGCGGGATGTTGCGCGTTTCGACTCCTTGTCCGCAAATGCGGTCATACAGGTGCTCGAACACTTCCGGCGCGCGCTGGAAGAGAGCAATAATGGTCCATTGCGCGAGTAACTCGCCAGGGAGAAAAGGAGCATGCGTGAGCGCACGAGGGCTTGAGTATGTGATCGACGCCAACGTCTCGGCGGCGTTGCAGGAAGATGTGGGCAGCGGTGATCTTACGGCACTGCTGGTGCCGGTCGACGAGACCGCGCGCGCGGCGGTGATCTCGCGCGAGCCGGCGGTGCTCGCCGGCGCCCCGTGGTTCGATGCGGTGTTCCGGCGGCTGAGTCCCGCCGTGCAGGTGACGTGGCACAAGCAGGACGGCGAGATGGTGGAGGCCGGTGCCACGCTCTGCCTCATGGAAGGGCCGGCCCGCAGTCTGCTGACCGGCGAGCGCACCGCCTTGAACTTCCTGCAGATGCTGTCGGCGGTCGCCACCCGCACGCGACGCTATGTCGACGCGGTGGTCGGTACGCGGGCGGTGGTGGTCGATACGCGCAAGACCCTGCCCGGTCTGCGGCTCGCCCAGAAGTACGCAGTGCGCATCGGCGGCGGACGCAACCATCGCATGGGCTTGTACGACGGCATCCTCATCAAGGAGAACCACATCGCGGCGGCGGGCGGCATCCGGGCGGCCCTGGAGGGCGCCACGCGCCTGAACGCCAAGGTGTCCGTGCAGATCGAGGTGGAATCGCTCGCACAGCTTGCCGAGGTGCTCGACGCGGGTGCGAAGCTCTTGCTGCTCGACAACTTCAGCCTCGACGACCTGCGCGAAGCGGTGCGGATGAACGCCGGGCGTGCCCAGCTCGAAGCCTCGGGCGGCATCACGCTGGAGACGCTGCGGGCAGTCGCCGAGACGGGGGTCGATCGGATCTCCGTGGGCGCACTCACGAAGGACGTGGAGGCGATCGACCTGTCGATGCGCTTCGGTTGAGTGCGTAACTCCTGGTCCACGACCAGGAGGTGTTTCTTGTTGTGCACGACGCTCCTGACCACCTCTCACTGCGCCACTTCGCGCCGCACCAGCCGCCAAGCTGCATGCACCAGCCAGGTCATGGCCAGCAGGCCCGCCAGGCCGATGAGCCAGCGGCCCAGTCGCTCCTGGTCATCGAGCAGGTAGGCATTGCACAGACGCAGGGGCGAGTCGATGTAGAGCTGCCCCACCACCACCATCATGGGCAGCAGAGTACCCAGAAAAAAGCTCTGCACCACCAATCCGGCCGGCTGCCAGGACAGGCGCAGCGCCGCGCCGGCGAGCAGCAGCGTGGCGCATTTGGCGATCTCTACGCTTGCGTCGCGCAGCGCCAGGTCGAGCACGCGCGGCACCATGAGTACCGACAACGTCACGCCCACTGCCAAGAAGCCGGTGATGCCATGGGCGTTCCAGCTTGCAATGCACCTGCGCGTGCGTGGCGAGAGAGCCGCGGCCAGCAGCGCGCCCGCCAGCATCCACAGCGAAAACTGCAGCAACATGTGGCGCCACATGCTTGCTTCCAGCCAGTGGCGCGCGCCGGGCGACGCCAGCAATGCAATCAGGCCCAGGCCCAGGGCGGCCTGGTGCGTGGGTCGCCAAGCCGGGGGTTTCATCCCGGCTTGTCTGCCAGGTGACGGGCATAGTCCAGCGCGAGTTGCTGCTCGCCCAGGTCGAAGACACGCACCATGCGGCCGTGCGCGTCGAACACCAGCAGCGCGGCGTTGTGCTCGTAGTCGCCCCGGCCATCGGGCACGACGACCACGCCCAGGCGACGCAGCAGGGTCTGCTGCTGCCTGGCGTCTGGCACGCGTATGAAGCGCCACAGTGCGGAGTCGGCGCGCAGGCCGCGCGCATAGGCCTGCAGTGCGGCAGGGTCGTCGCGTGCGCCGTCAAGGCTGATGGACAGCAGCCTGATCTCGGAAGCATGGCCTGCCGCCGCGTCGGCCTGCAGGGCAGCTTGCAGCTGCTGGAAGCTGCTGCCCAGGGACAGGCATATGGTCTCGCAATGCGTGTAGAAGAAATCGACCACCGTGACGCCGCCGCCCGCGGTCAGCAGCGTGGGCAGGTCGGGTATTGCCACGTCTGGGCCTTGCACGGCCACGGGGGGCGCCTCGACGGGGCGCAGGGCCACCTCCAGGCGGCGCGCACCCTCGTCGGTCCAGACCTGGAAGTCGTAGGTGAGCCAGCTGGCAGCCGCCCAGCCGCACAGCACCAGCGCGGCGCTCAGCAAGGCCGTGCGCAGCATGGTCGCGTCACTTCAGCAAGGCCTTGAGTGCTGCCTCTCCCTCGAACGGCGTGGTGCGTTTGCCGCGTTCCTCGGCAAACAGGTCGGGCTGCACCGCCTCGGCCTTGTTCGACCAGTTGCCGCGGATGAAGGTGGCTATGCCGGCGAGCTCGGCATCGCTCAACTGCTGGAAGCTGGGCATGGCGCCCTGGAATTTAACGCCCTTGACCGTGATCTCGCCTGTGATGCCGTGCAGCAGTATGTTGGCCAGGACAAGCGTGTCGCCCTCCACCCATTCCGAACCATCGAGCGGCGGGAACACCCCGGGCAGGCCCAGGCCCGTCGCCTGGTGGCAGGCCACGCAATGCGCGGCAAACAAGGCCTTGGCGTCCACGGCCGCGCCCGGCACTGCCGGCGCTGGACCGGAGAGTTCGGCACGGATGCGCTGGTCGCCATAGCGGGAAAGGTTCAGGGGTTCGGTGTACAGGATATAGACCACCGCCCACAGCACCATGAAGAGCGTCACCAACAGGACGGACAGCGGCATGGGCCGGATGGCTTCCTCGGGGTCTTCGTTTTCGCGCTGTTGCGCACGGGTGACCGGGTCTTGGCTCATCGTGACGGTCCTTTCATGAGGCGGACGCCGGCTTGTCGGCCGATGGCGCAGAGGATGTCTTGGCGCCCGTGGCTTCGTGGGGCTCGGGCGGCAGGATTGGATACTCACGCTTGAGCGACAGCAGGTACTTCACCAAGTCCTGCATCTCGGGTTTGGCGACCACGACCTTGCCCGCGGGCGCGGTGCCCGGCGGCAGGTTGAGCGCCTCTTCGCCCGGTTCGGGCTTGTCCTTGACCTCGAACAGATAGGGATAGGGCGGCATGATCGAGCCCGGCACGTAGGCGCGCGGCTGGTACAGGTGGCCCAGATGCCAGTCCTTGCTGGGCTGGCGCACGCCGATGTTGAACAGGTCCGGCCCGGTGCGCATGCTGCCCAGCAGGTGCGGCTTGTCATAGTAGTAGTCGCCCGGCACCGAGGCGCGGCCCCAGCCGCGCTTGGCATCCGGCGCGAAGCTCTCGGAGCGCGGCTGCTGGCTGTGGCAGTACATGCAGCCGTTGGCGATGTAGACGTCGCGCCCGCGCAGCTCGGCGCTGGTATAGGGTTTGAGCCCCTCGGGCGGTTTGACATCGCGCACCTGGACATAGGGCAGGATCACCAGCGCCGAGACGGCGATGGCAAAGGTCACCATGGTGCCGGCCGCGAGTTTGGCTTCATTCTCCATGAGCGAGCCCCCTGACCTTGGGTTGTGGCGCGAACAGCGCGGCGCCGGCACGGTCGGGGCCAAAGCGCAGTGCCATGGCCAGGAAGTGGCCGACGAATACCAGGTGGCTCGCCACCATCAGAGAGCCGCCCACGCTGCGCCACTGCAGCCACGGAATCGTCACGGCCACCGAGTCCATGAACGGGCGGGACGCGTCCAGCATGGCCAGCCCCTGCAGCCAGCCACCATAGGTCAGGCCGACAAAGTAGATCAGGATACCGATGGCCGCGAGCCAGAAGTGCCAGGAAATGAGCCTGGGGAACGGCCATTCCCAGTGCAGGATGCGCGGCATCATGAAGTAGATGGCGCCGAACAGCACCATCGTGACGAAGCCGTAGGCACCCAGGTGGGCGTGGGCGACGGTGAAGTGGGTGAAGTGGGCCACCTGCTGCACCGAGCGCAGCGCCTCGAACGAGCCCTGCAGCGACGACAGCATGTACATCAGGCCGCCGAACATCATGAAGCGCAGCGTGGGCGAATACAGCGCCAGGCGCATGCGTCCGCGCATGGTCAGCGCCATGTTGATGGAGAAGGCCAGCACCGGCACGATCATCATCATGCTTTGCACGATGGACAGCGTGACCAGCCAGCCCGGCACCGGTCCACCCACCAGGTGGTGGCCGCCGACCTGGGCGTAGAAGAAGGCAAGCGTCCAGAAGCCAAGAATGGACAAGTTGTACGAGCGGATCGGCCGCGCAATGATCTTGGGCAGAAAGTAATAGATTGCGCCCACGGCCACCGGCGTGAACCACAGGCCCAGCACGTTGTGGCCATACCACCAGTTCATGGTCGCCTGCTGCACGCCGAAGTGCACGCCCGGCATCTTGCCGACGATGAACAGCATGGCGATCCACAGCAGCCCCGCCGTGTGGTACCAGCTCGTGACGTACAGCGATTCGGTCCTGCGGTTGACCAGCGTGTAGAGCACCGGGACGATGATGCAGACCATGCCAACGGCAAAGAAGATGCCGATCTGCCAGGGCATCTCCAGGTACTCCATGCCGTCCGTCCAGCCAGCGCCAATGGCGCCTATGCCGCTGGCAATGGCCACGTTGACCAGCGCTCCGCCCATCATGATCCACATCGGGGCCATCAATGGCCGCCGCAGCAGGCGCGGCATGAGCCAGATGATGATGCCCAGCTCGGCGTTGGTGATCCAGCCGTAGAGCACGGCCGTCAGGTGCACGGTGCGGATGCGCCCGAAGGTCATCCACGCCTCGCTGACCAGCCAGTCGGGCCAGTGCAGCTTGAGCGAGGCGGTGAGTCCCGCTATGCCGCCAAAGAGCAGCCACATGCAGGCGAAGGCGATGAACATGAAGACCGGAAAGGCGCTGGAGCGGTCGGCCTCGACGCGGTCCTCGATCTCCCGGACGTCCGGTGGATGGCTGGAGTCGCCCGGCTCGGCAGCCACGGCTTGAAACTGTCTTTGCGCGACACGACCCAGTGCCGGATCGTCGATGTGGCCGATTTCGCCCGAGGCAAAGATCGCCGAGGCGGCCTTGGGGTTTTCGACCAGCAGCCCCTTGCGCAGCGACCAGATGAAGGCGAACAGGCCGATGATCGATAACAGGAAGGCGCTCAGCAGACTCAAGATGGCACTGTCCATCGGTGTTTCCTTTCCGCTTTGGTGCACGCGC
>JAEUMX010000147.1 GCA_016791285.1 Burkholderiales bacterium | reverse complement strand
TCGTTGAAGTAGAGCGTGCGGCTGTAGGGAACCAGCACGCGGATGATGCGCCGCTCCAGCATCTGGTCGAAATCGCCCTTCCAGGGCTTGTTATCGAGACTGAGCTGGCGCGGGGTCCCAGCCGCCGCAGGGGCGGCCGCGCCCGCGAGTGGCAAGAGCGCTGCGGCAAACAGCAGGGGCAGGGCGATCACACGGACGATTTGCCTGGTACGGACGGACCAAACGCCGCGAGGTGCGAAGATCATGTCCCCTCCTTCTGTGGCGCCGAGCGTCCGGCGTTGTTCTTACTCGAATTCTAGCGCCGAATTTTTTGGAAGGGTGAAGTTCCGGTTTCCCGCTCCAATGCGCTGTCCCGAGCGCCTGCGGCTTGCTTATGCCGGAGCCAATCCCCACAATGCGCTCCTCCATGGTCGTCGTCGCAATGAGCCCGCTTCTGGATTCGGACACCTTCTTCATGCGTGAAGCCCTGGCGCTTGCCGCGGAGGGTGAAATGCACGGCGAGGTGCCGGTGGGTGCGGTGGTCGTGCAGGAGGGGCAGATCATCGGGCGCGGGTTCAACGCGCCGATCGGCACTGCCGACCCGACCGGGCACGCGGAGGTGCGGGCGCTGCGCGCGGCTGCGGCACACCTTCGCAACTATCGGCTCGGCGGCTGCACGCTGTATGTCACGCTGGAGCCCTGCGCGATGTGCGCCGGCGCGATCCTGCACGCGCGCATCGCCCGACTCGTGTTCGGCGCTCGCGACCCGAAGACCGGGGCCTGCGGCAGCGTGGTCGATCTCTTCGCGAACGAGCGCCTGAATCACCACGCGTGCGTCACCGCGGGTGTTCTCGCCGAGGACTGCGGCGCGCTGCTCTCACGTTTTTTCGCTGCGAGGCGGGCGCTTGCCTGACCGCACACATGGCAACGATCAGGATCGACGTGCCCACCCAGACGCTCGAGCTGCGGGATGACCGCGGCGAGGTCCTGCGTCGCTATGTGGTGTCGACGGGTGCACGCGGGGTCGGCGAGAAGTACGGCAGCTACTGCACGCCGCGCGGGCACCACATCGTCCGCGCCAAAATCGGCGCCGGCGAGCCGCCGGGTGCGGTCTTCGTCCAGCGCCGTCCCACCGGCGAGGTGTACGGCCCCGAGCTCGACGCCCGCTTCCCCGGCCGCGACTGGATACTCACGCGCATCCTCTGGCTGTCGGGCCGCGAGCCCGGATTCAACCGGCTGGGGGATGTGGATACCATGCGCCGCTTCATCTATATTCACGGCACGCCCGACGACATTCCCCTGGGGCAGCCCGGATCGAAGGGCTGCGTGCGGATGCGCAACATCGACATCATCGATCTCTTCGAGCGCGTGCCAATCGGCACCCGGGTCGAGATCGTTGCGCCGGCCGCGGCCATCCAGGCGGCTGCGTCCGGGGTGGCGCGAGCAAGCTGATCCTGCACGCGCAGCGAAGCATCCGAAGCACACCAAGAGCGTCACCCGCGGCCCGCGAGAGGGCTGGCGGCTTCTTCAACACCTAAACCAAATGGAGTGGACAAATGCGGCTCAAGGATAAGGTTTCCATCATCACCGGCGCGGCGAACGGCATCGGCAAGTCCACCGCGCTCAAGTTCGGCCAGGAAGGCGCCAAGGTCGTGGTCTGCGATCTCAAGCAGAACGAAGTGGACGCGGTGGTGAACGAGATCAAGGCGGCGGGCGGGCAGGCCATGGGCGCCGTCGTCAACGTCACCAGCGACGCCGACATCAAGGCGGCGGTCGACGCCGTGATGAAGGCCTGGGGCCGCGTCGACGTGCTCGTGAACAACGCCGGCATCACCATGGACTCGACCATGAAGAAGATGACCGAGGAGCAGTGGGACCGCGTCATCGACATCAACCTCAAGGGTGTGTGGCGCTGCACGAAGGCGGTGACGGACATCATGCTGGCGCAGAACTCCGGCGTGATCCTCACGACCTCGTCGGTGGTCGGCCTCTACGGCAATTTCGGCCAGACCAACTACGCCGCGACCAAGTTCGGCGTGATCGGCATGACCAAGACCTGGGCCAAGGAGCTCGGCAAGAACAACATCCGCGCCGTGGCCGTGTGCCCGGGCTTCATCGGCACCGAGATGGTCCGCGCCATGCCGGAGGAAGTGATCAAGAAGATCGAGTCCGGCATCCCGCTGCGCCGGCTGGGCAAACCCGAGGAGATGGCCAGCACCTTCGCCTTCCTCGCCTCCGACGAGGCGGGCTACATCACGGGGGTTGCGATCGAGGCATCGGGCGGCGTCGTGCTGTAAGCCGTAGCCGCCGCCAACGGATCCGGGCCGGACTTTGTCCGGCCCGATTCATTTCTGCCGGGCGAACGCACGGATGCGCGCTTCGTCCGGCTGCTCGATCACGCCGCGCTCGGTGATGAGCGCGGTGACGAGGTCCGCGGGGGTGACATCGAAAGCGGGATTGCGCACGGCGATCCGCGGCGGTGCCCAGCGCACGTCGCCGAAGCCCGTCACCTCGGACGCGGGCCGCTCCTCGATCGGGATCTGTGCGCCGCTCGCGAGCGCGAGGTCGAGGGTCGAGAGCGGACACGCGACATAGAACGGGATGCCGTGCCGGCGCGCGAGCACCGCGAGCGGATAGGTGCCGATCTTGTTCGCGACATCGCCGTTGGCCGCGACCCGGTCGGTGCCGACGATCACCGCATCGATCTCGCCGCAGCGCATGAGGTAGCCAGCGGCTACGTCCGCGATCAGGGTGGCGGGGATGCCGTCTTCGAGCAGCTCCCACGCGGTGAGCCGCGCACCCTGCAGGAACGGGCGCGTTTCGTCGACGAAGACGCGCACGCGCTTGCCGGATTCCACGGCCGAGCGGATCACGCCCAGTGCGGTGCCGTGCCCCGCCGTGGCGAGCGCACCGGCGTTGCAATGGGTGAGCACCCGCGCGCCGTCTTCGATGAGCGCGGCACCGTGGGCGCCGAGCGCGCGGTTGGCCGCGATGTCCTCGTCGCGGATCGCGTGCGCCTGCCCGAGCAGCGCGGCGGCGATCGCGGAGGGCGCCGCGGCCGGGCGGGCGGTTTCGACGCATCGGCGCATCCGATCGATGGCCCAGAACAGGTTCACCGCGGTCGGGCGGCTTGCCGCGAGCAGCGCCGCAGCCTCGTCCATCTGTGCGAAGAATTCCGCCGGCGCGAGGTGCTCGAGGCGCAGCGCTTCGACCGCGAGGCCGTAGGCAGCGGCGCACCCGATCGCCGGGGCGCCGCGCACCACCATGTCACGGATGGCCTCCGCCGTCTGTGCCGCCGAGGTGCACCGCACATAGGCGAAATCGAGCGGCAGCCGTCGCTGGTCGACGAGCTCCAGCGCGCCATCTCGCCAGCGCAGTGTCTCCACCTTGAGCGTCATGCGATCGCCTGGGTGGACGCACCCGCGCCTTCGTTGCGGCCCCCGACGGGGGAAAGCGCGAGCAGCGAGGCGCTTTGCTCGACGAGCCGCGTCTCGTCGCGGGCGGTAACGAGGAGGTCGAGCCCGCCAAACGCGACGACCAGTTCGTCGAGGAAGGTGTCCCACGCGGATGGCGCCGGAAAACACCGCACTGCCGCGTCCGCCTCGATGCCCGGCAGCGCCGCTCCCGCGATCGCGACGGCGCATCCTTGCCGCAACAGGCTCTCGACACGCCGCGGCGCCGCTTCCAGTGCCGCGGCCGTGATCGCCGCCACCTGGCCGCGCAGCGGGTAGTCCGAGTCGGCCAGTTCGCGCTCGCGTGTTTCGAAGCCGCCGTACTCCAGCTCCGCGCGCGCCATGAGCGGCGCCGGGGCCGCGCGATAGCGATCGTGCGCTTGTGCGCGGACCATGATCTCCATGTCGTGCCGAAATATCTCGGTGGCGATGCGGGCGTATGCAGCGCTCACCCCCAGTGCGCAGACCCCCAGACCGGGCAGCACGGCAATGCGCGGGCTCGCGTCGACCCGTGCCGCTTCGTCCGGCGTGAGTGACGCCGCCAAATAGTCGCGATAGCGGTCGACGAAGCGCGAAACGTCGCGGTCGAGCAGCGGCACGCGGCGGCCGAAGATCGCATGCTGGGGTGTGGCCGGTCCCTGGTTGCAGAACTGCGCCAAGTCGGGGCGAGCCGCGAAAGACAGCGCGAACGGATCGCGCATGACCTGCATCACCAGCGGAAAGCCGGCAGCGCGCGAGATCGACGCACGCAGCCCGGCCAGCGCGAGGCGATCGGGGGGCGGTGCGCAGATCCGCGCCACCGGCAGCGACCACGCCCCGCGCGCGTCGAGATACGACTCCGCCATGGTCACGAGACGGATCATGTTCTCGTAGGAAGTCCGCGCATCATCGGCGAACGCGACCACCCCGTGAAACTGCAGCACGAGACCGATCGTTCGGTCGGTGGCGCGCTGGCGGTAGGTCTCCGCGGAGGCTCTTGCCAGGTCGAAACCCGAATGCCGATACGGAACCGTCGGCGCGAGATCGCCGTACAGATCCGCGAGGATCTGCCCGCCGTGCTCGGTGTTGGCGACCGCCAGTACGGCGTCCGCGTGGGTGTGCTCGACGCAGCGAGCGGGCAGCGCGGCGTGCAGCAAGGTCTCGACCGAGGGTTTCGGCGCCGGGCGGCGCGCGACCAAGCCTTCGAGCCTTGCGTACATCCGCGCCGAGTCGAGCGCTGCGCCCTCGAGCAGCGCGACGGTCCCGGAAAGGCGCAGCGGTGTGAAATCCGAAGGCTCGACTCGGGCGAGATCGGTGCCGCTGCCCTTGACGAACAGCGTGTCGCCGAGTTTGAGCGAGGTGTTGCCGCCGCCGTGGAGAACGAGCGCCGGATCGGCTCCCAGGAGCCGCGACGAATAGCAGCGCAGCGCCAGGGCGTCCGTGTGGCGGGCAGCTTCGTCGGTGTCCCAGCGGCTCTGCACGCCGTCCTCCTTGCAGCGAAGAGCGCGAATTATACTGCCGCAGCGCGCCTTGCTATGCGGCGTTACGCCGCGAAGCCGTAGACGGCATCGGTGCTGCTGCCGCTGGCGTGGTCGAAACTGCGCTCGACGAAGGTGACGTGGCCGTGCCGGTCGACCAGCAGCACGGTCGAGCAGCGCGTGCCGTAGTCGGGCGAGGCGATGAAGACGGGGGACAGGCAGCGCTCCCATTCGCGGCTCACCCCGGTGCTGGGCAGCTCGTGATCGGCCGGTCGAACCTGGTCGGCGAGCAGCGCCAGCACCGCGTCGACGAGCGCGTCCCGGTCGCGGTCGAGCAGCGTGGCGAGTGCGGCTTTGGCCCGCTCGACCTTGGGCCACGGCGTGTCGAGCAGGGCGTTGCTGAGCCCGTGCACGCCGGCGGCAACCGGTTGCGGCGCGCCGCCCCGATTCGAAAGGTAGTGCAGCTCGCGCCCGTCGCCGGCGAGCAGGTTGAAGCCGTCGTACGCGTCGCGTTCGGATGCGACCATCGCCAGATGGGCTTCGGGTGGGCGGTCCGCCGCCAGGAATCCGGTGACCAGGAGGCCGCGGGAGCGCAGGTCGGTGCGCGGGGCGGTCCCCTGGCGATAGTTGGTGACCGCCGCGATGCGGCCGGAGCGGGTGATGCCGAGCCAGGTGCCGCCCCCCTTGAG
>JAEUMX010000141.1 GCA_016791285.1 Burkholderiales bacterium | reverse complement strand
ATCACACTGTCCGGCACCCAGGTGGTGCGGAATCGCCCGTCGGCCTCGAACCTGCCTTCGGTGTGCCCGTGCAGCTTGACCTCGAAGGCGACCTCGGGGCGCACGATCTCCCAGGGATTGCCGAAGCGCAGCCAGTTGTCCGCAAGCTCCACCTGCCAGCCATACTTGATGGCCTGCTCGAAAATGCCGAACTCGTAGCGGATGCCGTAACCTATGGCCGGGATCTGCAGGGTCGAGAGCGAATCGAGATAGCAGGCGGCGAGCCGCCCAAGGCCGCCGCTCCCGAGGCCCGGCTCCTGCTCCTGTTCCAGCAGGTCTTCGAGCGCGATGCCGAGTTCGGCCATGGCCTGCCGGGCCGGTTCCCAGATGCCGAGCGCGATCAGCGCGTTGCCAAGATACGGCCCCGGGAGGAACTCGGCCGACAGGTAGCAGACCGTGCGCACCTTGCCCGCGTGATACGTGGCGCTCGTGTTGATCCACCGCTTGAGCAGCCGGTCGCGCACCGTGTACGCGAGCGCCATGTACTGGTCGTTCCTGGTCGCGATCGCGGGAAAGCGGGCTTGCAGGCAGAAGAGATTGCCGAGGAAATCGCGCCGGATCGCATCCGCGCTGCGACCGGTGCGAGAATGCTCGTGGCCGGCGTCCGCAAAGTCGAGGCTCGCGGGCATCGCGGCAGGTCGTTGTGCGGCAGCACTCGCCCGCGTCCCAAGCCCGCACTCGGCACAGATCTGCGCCGCGATCTCGGCACCCGTCATGAGCTTCGCATCGAGCGACCGAAAGGCGCGCAGCGGCTCGGGAATAGCGATGTCGCGCAGCAACACCAGCAGCAACGACGCCTTCGACTCGCGCGCCCGCGCCAGAGCGAGGGCGATCTCGAAGCGCGCCCAGTCCGATGTGAACAGCTCGTGCGAGACGAAAAGGACATACACGGAGGACGCTCGCAGGGTCGCCTCGAACACCTCCCGCCAGCCATGCCGTTTTCGGATTTCCGCATCCAGGTGGTAGTCGACGCCGTGCGCGTCCAGACCCGGTATGACTTCGGCTACCCGTCGCTTGTCCGGCGCAGCATAGAACAGCAGCGCGCGGCGCCTTTCACTGACCATGGCTCGTCCTCCCTGGCGATGCTGCATGGCAATCCCCTCAGGCACCGTCGCCTTCGTCGTGCGTCGCGCCGACCTGTGCACGTGCCTGCCGCAAACCCTCAAGTTAGCCGCGATTGCCTGTGTCGATCAAGTCCACGACGCAACATCGCCTCCTCCTGCTTCGCTCCGGTACAGTTGTCCTCCCGCGCAACAGGTACGCTCTGCCGCCAACCGCTGCGATCGGGCCCGGTTCGGCCGGGAGCGCCGACTCTCCCGCGTCGCCTGCGCGAGCCGGGGCACTGCACAGGCCCGCCGCGCCGTCGTGGCACGGCGTCTGCTGAATGGACTTACGGGCGTTGGCTACTGCATCATTGCGTGACAACACGAAGACCCTGGCCCAGCAAAAAAAACCGGCATGGTCGCGCTTTCTGCGATGGCCCCTTTCCACCCTAGCCTGATTGAACGAGGTATACGATGACTTCGAGACGATTCGCCCGTACCGCACTGCTGCTCGCTGGTCTCCTGGGCGCGCTGGTCGCACCGCCTGTCGGCGCGCAGGGCGACCGTAGCAGCCCGGCCGACCAGACACAGTCGCCGGCGACGCACACCGTGGCGCGCAGCTCGCAGAAGCAGGCGCAGGCGCTGCTCGACAAGGCGGTTGCGTACCTGCAGGAACATCCCGCCGAGACTGCCTATGCGGCCTTCAACAATCAGAAGGGCCGCTTCGTCCAGGGCGATCTCTACGTCTTCGTCGTCGATCTCGACACGGGCATCATGCACGCCAATGGCGGCGCTTCCGAGGGACTGGTCGGCATGAACGTGCTCGACCTGCGGGATGCGGCGGGCAAGCCGCTCATTCGGGAGATGGTAGAGGTAGCCAAGACCAAGGGCAGCGGCAGCGTGGAATACGTCTGGCTCAACCGCCAGACCAATCACATCGAATCCAAGACCTCGCTCGTGAAGCGCGTCGGCAACAACGTGGTCGCGGTGGGGTACTACGTGCCGCGCGGGGCGCCGGAAGAGGCGCGCGACCTGCTCAAGCGTGCCACCGAGGCGTTGCGCGCCAATCCGCAGGAAGCGCTGACCGCGTTCAACACGCCGTCCGGCCGCTTCTCGCACTACGATCTGTACGTGTTCGTGGTCGGGATCAACGACGGCAAGTACTACGCGATGGGTGCGAATCCCGGGCTCGTCGGGCTGGACGTGAAGGACATGAAGGATGCGGCCGGCAAGCCCATCATCCAGGACATGATCGCGATCGTGAAGGAGAAGAAGGGCGCCGGCGAGTACGAATACGTCTGGCGCAACCCGGCCAACAACAAGGTCGAGCCGAAGCACTCCTACATCGAGCGTGTGAACGACTACCTGGTCGGCGTCGGCTACTACACGAAGCGGTAGCGAGGGGCACCCAGAACCCCGGGGAGGGCGGCACGAGCCGCCCTTCGCTTTTTCGGGGTCCGGTTGCGCGCGCCACTGGGATAAAGTATCGGCACCCTCTAAGCTCAGGGAGCGATCGACTCACCGATGAAGGACCGTCTCACACCCCCCGCGAGGGTGCGCGCTTTCTGGGACTGGCTTACCCGCAGCCAGCGCAAGCTTGCCCCGATCGGCGACCGCACGCTCGGGGGCGCGGAGCTGCGCTCGCTTCGAACCATGTTGCGGGAGTCCTATGAGGGCATCGGCGGCGAGACCGCCGTCCGGGGCCGCCTCGCTTCGATCCTCGGGCTCTATGCCGAGCTCGGCGACGAGGGCCGCAAGGTCTTCATGAAGCTGCTCATCGACGAATTCAGTGCCGACGAAGCAGCCATCGCGCGCGCTATCGCGACCTACCACGCGACCACCGAGCCGCGCGCGCGGCGCCGCGCCGAATCGCAACTGCGCCATGCGCTGGCGAGCCCACGCGTGCGCATACTGCGGCACTTCAACCTGCTGCCCGAGGGTGTCAAGTTTCTGGTGGACCTGCGCGCCGACGTGCATCGCTACATCCGTCAGGTGCCTGAGCTCGAGGTGATCGACGAAGAGCTCTTCGCGCTCTTCTCGAGCTGGTTCGATGTCGGCAACCTGGAGCTGCGCCGCATCTCGTGGCATTCACCGGCGGCGCTGCTGGAGAAGCTCATCGCCTACGAGGCCGTGCACGAGATCCGCTCGTGGAGCGATCTTCGCAATCGCATGGACGCCGACCGGCGCTGCTACGCGTTCTTCCATCCACGCATGCCGGAAGAGCCGCTCATCTTCGTCGAGATCGCCCTGGTGACGGAAATGGCGTCCAACGTTCACGCACTCCTCGACGAAGCAGCGCCGCGGACCGATCCGCAGGCGGCGCAGGCGGCCATCTTCTACTCGATCTCCAACACCCAGCCGGGGCTGCGCGGTGTGTCGTTCGGCGACTTCCTGATCAAGCGGGTGGTGGAGCAGCTCTCGTCGGAACTGCCGAAGCTCAAGA
>JAEUMX010000126.1 GCA_016791285.1 Burkholderiales bacterium | reverse complement strand
AGCAGCGGCTCGATGAACGCCTCCTGCTTCATGGTGTTGATGAACTTGGTGTAGAGCAGATACAGGGCGTCGATCCGCCCTTCGGTGTAGGCGTCGATCATCACCTTCACCGGACCGATCAGCCGCTCGAGCCGCGGCGTGTCGCCCAGCGCCACGACATGGCTCACGACGTTGGCCCCCATGCGCTGCATGAAACCCAGCCCCTTGTTGCCGACGGCGCAGACCTGCACGCCGACTTTCGTCGCCTCGAGTTCCTTGATGCGCGCCAGGGCAAGCCGCAGCACGTTCGTGTTGAGGCCGCCGCAAAGCCCCTTGTCCGAGGTGATGACGATCATCCCGACGTTCTTCACTTCCGGGCGCTTGATGAGGAACGGGTGCCGATACTCGGGGTTGGCGCCGCTCATGTGCGCCGCCACCAGTCGCATCTTCTCGCCGTAGGGACGGGCGGCGCGCATGCGATCCTGGGCCTTGCGCATCTTGGAGGCCGCAACCATTTCCATCGCCTTGGTGATCTTGCGCGTGTTCTGCACGCTGCGGATCTTGACGCGTATTTCCTTGCTGCCGGGCATCGGCGTGGCCTCAGTAGGTGCTGTTCTTCTTGAAGTCCTCGATGGCCGCGACCAGTGCCTTTTCCGTGGCCGCGTCCATGTCCTTGGTGGACTCGATCTTGTCGAAGAGCGCGGCATGGGTGCTCTTGATGAAGGCCCGCAGCCCGGTTTCGAAGTGGAGTGCGTTCTTCACGTCGATGTCGTCGTAGTAGCCGCGGTTCACCGCCAGCAATGTGAGCGCCTGCTCCGCCACCGAGAGTGGCGCGTACTGGGGTTGTTTCATGAGTTCGGTAGCGAGCCGGCCGCGCTCCAGCTGCTTGCGGGTAGCCTCGTCCAAGTCCGAGGCGAACTGCGCGAACGCCGCGAGCTCCCGATACTGCGCCAACGCGAGACGGATGCCGCCACCCAGCTTCTTGATGACCTTCGTCTGGGCCGCACCGCCGACGCGGGACACGGAGATGCCGGCGTTGATCGCGGGACGGATACCGGCGTTGAACAGGTCGGTCTCGAGAAAGATCTGGCCATCCGTGATCGAGATCACGTTGGTGGGCACGAAGGCCGTCACGTCCCCGGCTTGCGTCTCGATGATCGGCAGCGCGGTGAGCGAGCCGGTCTTGCCCTTGACCTCGCCTTTGGTGTGCCGATCGACGTACTCTTCGTTCACCCGTGCGGCGCGCTCCAGCAGACGGCTGTGCAGATAGAACACGTCGCCCGGATAGGCCTCACGCCCCGGCGGACGGCGCAGGAGCAGCGAGATCTGCCGATAGGCCCACGCCTGCTTCGTGAGATCGTCGTAGATGATGAGCGCGTCTTGTCCGCGGTCGCGGAAGTACTCGCCCATCGTGCATCCCGAGTAGGGTGCGATGTACTGCAGTGCAGCCGATTCGGAAGCGGAGGCGGCGACGATGACGGTGTAGTCGAGCGCCCCGTGCTCCTCGAGCTTCTTTACCACGTTCATGATCGACGAGGCCTTCTGCCCGATCGCCACGTAGATGCAGATGAGATCCTTGCCCTTCTGGTTGATGATGGTGTCGATCGCGACGGCCGTCTTGCCCGTCTGGCGGTCGCCGATGATCAGCTCGCGCTGCCCGCGACCGATGGGCACCATGGCGTCGATCGCCTTCAAGCCGGTCTGCACCGGCTGCGACACCGATTTACGCCAGATCACGCCGGGCGCGATCTTCTCGATCGGGTCGGAGAGCTTCGCCTGGACCGGACCCTTGCCGTCGATCGGCTCACCGATCGGGTTGACGACACGACCGATCAGCTCCGGACCGACCGGCACCTCGAGAATGCGGCCCGTACACTTGACGATGTCGCCTTCCGAGATGTGCTCGTAGTCGCCCAGCACCACCGCCCCGACCGAATCGCGCTCGAGGTTCAGAGCAAGCCCGAAGCTGTTGCCGGGAAACTCCAGCATCTCCCCCTGCATGACGTCCGCAAGGCCGTGGATGCGACAGATGCCGTCGCTCACCGAAACCACGGTGCCCTCGGTGCGGACTTCGACGCCGGTATCGAGCTTCTGGATCTGGCTCTTGATGAGCTCGCTGATTTCAGAGGGGTTGAGTTGCATGTTGACTCCTATTTCGTGAGGGCAGCCGCCATCGCATCCAGTTTGCCGCGTACGGAACCGTCGAGAACCTCGTCCCCGACCCGGATCACCGCGCCGCCAATGAGCGCCGGGTCAACCGTGGCTCGGGCGACGATCTTGCGCTTGAATCGAGCCTCCAGCTTCGCGACGAGCTTCTGCAACTGATCGTCGGTGAGCGCAAAGGCGGAGGCGACGCTCGCTTCGAGCATACCCTCGTCGCGCTCCTTCAATTCTTCGTACAACGTGCTGATGTCAGGCAGTATCTCCGCCCGGCCGTTGCGCAGCAGCAGGCGCAGCAGGTTCTTGCCGGCCTCGGACATGCCACTGCCTGCGGTCGACAGAAGTAGATCGAGCTTCTGCTCATGCGACACGCGCGGGCTGGAAAGCATCGCCTTCATGCGGCCGTCGCGGGCCACGACCGCTGCGAACTTGAGCGCATCCGACCAAGCCCCAAGCTGGGATTCCTGCTTCGCAAGCTCGAATACGGCCTCGGCATACGGGCGCGCGATGGTGACGAGTTCGGCCATGTCGTCCGCCTAGAGCTCGGCGCCGAGCGACTGCAGCAGCTGGCCGTGCGTCCTGGGGTCAACCTCGCGCTCCAGGATCTTCGACGCACCGGTCACGGCCAGCGCCGCGACCTGCGCCCGCAACGCTTCCTTGGCGCGCGATATCTCGCGCTCGATCTCCGCCTGCGCTCCGGCCACCAGCTTGGCACCTTCCTGCTTGGCGACCTCCTTGCCTTCCTCCACGATCTGGGCCGCGCGCTTGTCCGCCTGGCCGATGATCTCCTGCGCCTGGACCTTCGCCGAACGCAGAATCTCCTCGGCGCGGTGCGAGGCGAGCTCGAGGTCGTGCTTGCCGCGCTCCGCAGCGGCGAGCCCATCCGCGATGTGCTTCTGGCGATCGCCGATGGCCCGCTGCAGCGGCGGCCACACGAACTTCATCGTGAACCAGATGAAGATCGCGAACCAGATCGCCTGGCCGATTAGTGTCGCATTGATGTCCACGCTGATCTCTCCTACTCGTCCGCTAGCGCGAAAGTCAGCCGCCGGCTGCCTTCTCAATCAGGGAGATGAACGGGTTGGCGAACAGGAGATAGAGCGCGATACCGACACCGATCATGGAAACGGCATCGAGCAGGCCGGCCACGATGAACATCTTCACCTGCAGCGTTGGCATCATTTCAGGCTGCCGCGCGGAACCTTCCAGGAAACGGCCGCCGAGCAGACCGAATCCGATGGCCGTCCCTAGAGCACCCGACCCGATGAGGATGGCGACGGCGATAGCGGTGTTACCCAAGACCAGAGACAGTTCCACGTTTTCTCCTTAGCGATGAACCAACATTATGGGAAAGAGACCTAATGGCTTTCGTGCGCCATGCTCATGTAGACGATCGTGAGCATCATGAACACGAAGGCTTGCAGCGTGATGATGAGGATGTGGAAGATCGCCCACGGCAGCGCGAGGAACCCCTGCCAGACACCGAGCAGGGCAATCAGGATGAACACCATCTCCCCGGCGTACATGTTCCCGAAGAGACGCAGCGACAGCGAGATCGGCTTGGCGAGGTATTCCACCAGCTGGAAGAGGAGATTTACCGGGAAGAGCCACTTGCCGAACGGCGTGGTGAGAAGCTCGTGCAGCCAGCCGCCCACGCCCTTAACCTTGAGATTGAAGAAGATCATCAAGGCAAACACGGTGAGCGACATCGCAAAGGTGAGGTTGGGGTCGGTGGTCGGGACGAACTTGAAGTAATCGGCACCCAATAGTCTCGCGGCCGGGGGGAGAAAATCCACCGGGATCAGGTCCATGGCGTTCATGACGAACACCCACACGAAGACCGTGATGGCGAGCGGTGTGATGAGCGCGTTTCTGCCGTGGAACGTGTCGCGGACCTGTGCGTCGACCATGTTCACCAGCATTTCGATGAACATCTGCAGGGAACCCGGCACGCCCGAGGTGGCGCGCTTGGCGACGTAGGCCATGAGCCCGAACACGGCGATGCCGAGCGCGCCGGAGATGATGAGGGTATCGAAGTGGAAGGTCCAGAAACCGGAACCGACCTTCAGGTTCGTGAGGTGGTGAGTGATGTACTCGGTAGCGGTTGCCGGTGCGTGCGAGGCGCTCATCGTTCGTCTTGGTATCGAATTAGCCCGGCCCAATAGGTGAGCAGGGTGGCAATGTACGTCAAGAACAGCGGCAGCGGTGCAACGCGCCTGGCGATGACGAAGGTGGCTCCGAACAAGGCGATCGTCACGCCGAACTTAAGCGCCTGCGCGAGGTAATGAGCCCTCAGCAACTCGCTTGGGTCTCGGCCCCGCGCGGCCCGAACGACGCGGACGTAAACCAAGGCCGACAGGAAGCCGATCGATCCCCCCCACACCGCCGAGACAGCACTCTCCCCATTTCCCGAGACGAGCCAGGCGATCAGACCGGCCGCGAGCGTTACCGCGACCTGTAGGCTGATGATCAGGTTGACCGTTCCTACCTGATTACCGCCCCGCCCGTCCGAAAATTCCAGCATTCTAGGTTTCTGGCACGGTTTCTGTCAACCCAATGCTGCATTGCAGCATGCCGACGTCCCACTTACTCAACGCAGACGGGCCAACACGCCGTCCAGCTGATCCAGATTCGCATAGTGGATTACGAGCTTCCCACCGCCGCGTTTGGCGCTGTGGCTGACCGAAACAACGGTCCCTAACTTCTCCGATAATTCCTCTTCCAGCGCGGAAATGTCCGGATCTTTCACGTGCGCGGCGGGCGCCGCGCCCCCGGGTTTGAGCCACCGACCGACCAGGCGCTCCGTCTCCCGCACCGACATGCCCTTGTGGGCAACGACCTCAGCGGCTTCGAGCTGGCGCGACGGCGGCAGTGCCAACAGCGCACGGCCGTGTCCCATGTCGAGTCGGCCACCCATGATCAGCTCCTGGATCGTCGCCGGCAGTGCGAGCAGTCGCAGCAAGTTGCTGACGGCGCTGCGCGAGCGCCCAACCGCCTGCGCTGCGACTTCGTGAGTCATGCGAAACTCGTCGATGAGGCGCTGGATACCTGCCGCTTCTTCGAGGGGATTCAGATTCTCGCGCTGGATGTTCTCGATGAGGGCCATGGCGAGCGCCGACTCATCGGGTACTTCCCGGACGACGGCAGGAATGTCGGCCAGACCCGCGCGCCGTGCCGCCCGCCACCGTCGCTCGCCGGCAATGATCTCGTAGCGGCCGTCGGCCACCGGTCGTACCAGGACCGGCTGTATCACGCCCTGCTGGCGGATCGACTCGGCGAGCTCATCCAGGCTTGCCTCGTCCATCTGGGTGCGCGGCTGATATCGACCCGGCTGCAGCAAATCCACGTTGAGACTCTGCAGCGCGTCCACGGCCTGTCCGTTCTCCCCCGACAGGAGTGCGTCGAGACCGCGGCCCAATCCCTTCAGCTTGGCCAAATTTTCCTCACCGCTGCGCCGCTTCCAGCCGTCCCAGCACTTCTCCGGCGAGTGCCAGGTAGGCCAGAGTCCCTTTGCAGTGTTTATCGAAAACGGCGGCCGGCAAGCCGTAGCTCGGAGCCTCCGCAAGCCGGACGTTGCGCGGAATCACGGTGTTGAAGACCTTGTTCCCGAAGTGCTGCTTGAGTTGATCGGACACATGATGGGCGAGCATATTGCGCGGATCGTACATCGTCCGCAGCAGACCATCGATCTCCAGTTGAGGATTAAGGTGAGCGCGCACTTTCTTGATCGTCCCCACCAAATCTGAAAGACCTTCGAGCGCGTAGTACTCGCACTGCATCGGAATCATGACCGCTTGCGCGGCGGTGAGCGCATTCACGGTCAGGAGACTCAGCGCCGGCGGGCAGTCGAGCAGGATGAAATCGTACTCGCCAATCAGCTCGTCGAGCGCGGACTTGAGTCGATGCTCGCGCCGCGGCAGATCGACCATTTCCACCTCTGCACCCGCCAGCTCCCGATTCGAAGGCAGGAGATGAAACAACCCTTTGGTTTCGATCAAGCGCACCGCGGACGCCGGCTGGACGCCGAGCAGCACGTGGTAGACGGTATGCGTCAGGGCGCGCTTGTTGATGCCGCTACCCATGGTCGCGTTGCCCTGCGGATCGAGGTCTACGAGCAGGACGCGCCGGTGGGCGGCAGCCAAGCCCGCAGCGAGGTTGACGCTGGTCGTGGTCTTGCCGACGCCCCCCTTCTGGTTCGCGACCGCTATGATCCTGGCCATCAGGCGCGCTTCATGAGCACCAGATGGCGCGCCGCCTGAATTCCGGGAACGGTCAGCGGCATCACGCTTTCCACCCGCCACTCAGGGGGTAGCAAGGCGAGCTCTTCGTCCGGGTACAAGCCCTTCATGGCCGCGAGCGTTCCAGCGGGGGCGACCAGCCGGCCCGCCAGCCGGGCAAACTCCGGCAAATCGGAAAATGCCCGCGAGATCACGAGATCGAATCCGCCTGCGGGTTCAACCGCCTCCACCCGCTCCCCCGTGACGACGGCGTTCGCGATGGCAAGCTCCGCGATCGCCTGAGCCAGGAAGGTGCTCTTCTTGTGGTTGCTCTCAATCAACGTGACGCGCCAATCCGGACGAGCGAGCGCGAGCGGGATGCCGGGCAGGCCCGCGCCGCTGCCCACGTCCGCCGTGCGCCCCCCCACCAGATGGGGCAATACCGCGAGACAGTCGAGCACATGGTGGGTGAGCGCCTTGTCGGCCTCTCGGATCGCCGTCAGGTTGTAGACGCGGTTCCATTTGCCTATGAGCTCCAGATAGGCGATCAGTCTGCCGGCAACCGCCGTGGGCAGGCTGATATCCAGCTCCAGCAGCGATCTCTCCAGTTGATCCACGACTGCGTTCATGCCGACCTCTTCTGCACACGTTGGCCGTGTCGCTTCAAGTGTACGAGCAGGAGCGAGATCGCGGCCGGGGTGACGCCCGGGATGCGCGCAGCCTGACCAAGCGTCTGCGGGCGGTGCAGGTGTAGCTTTTCTCGCACTTCCACCGAGAGTCCGCGCACGGTGCGGTAGTCGAGATCCTCGGGCATCGGGGTTTCCTCGCTGTTCCGATGCCGAGCGATCTCCCCCCGCTGACGGTCGATGTAGCCATGATACTTGGCCTGGATCTCGACCTGTTCGGCGACCTTGGGATCGTCCGTGGCCGGACCGGCACCCGGCAGCGACATCAGACTCTCGTAGCTCACCTGCGGCCGGCGCAGGAGCGCTTCCAGGGAGTGCTCGCGCTCCATCGGCTGCCCGAGCACTCGCAGCGCGGCGTCGGGCGGGACGTGCCGCGCACCGAGATACGTGCTGCGCAGGCGCATCGTCTCGCGCTCTATCGCCTCGCGTTTGCGTTCGAAGGCCTCCCAGCGCGTGTCGTCCACGAGCCCCAGACTTCGTCCCGTTGAGCTAAGGCGCAGGTCCGCATTGTCCTCCCGCAAGCTCAGGCGGTACTCGGCCCGGCTGGTGAACATGCGATAGGGCTCGGTCACCCCACGGGCCACCAGATCGTCGACCAGCACCCCGAGGTATGCCTCGTCCCGGCGCGGGCTCCAGCCTGCTTCGCCCGAGGCATGAAGGGAGGCATTGACGCCAGCCAGCAGCCCCTGCGCCGCCGCCTCCTCGTAGCCGGTCGTGCCGTTTATCTGGCCCGCGAAGAAAAGCCCTGCAATGGACCGCGTTTCCAGCGTCCGCTCGAGCGCCCGCGGGTCGAAATAGTCGTACTCGATGGCATAGCCCGGCCGCAGGATGTGAGCTGCCTCCAACCCCTTGATGGAACGAACGATATCGATCTGGACATCGAACGGGAGGCTGGTCGAGATACCGTTCGGATAGATCTCGTGCGTGCCCAAGCCCTCGGGCTCGAGAAAGATCTGATGCGATGACTTGCCCTCGAAGCGGGTCACCTTGTCTTCGATCGAAGGGCAGTAGCGCGGACCAATCCCCTCGATGACCCCGGTGTACAGAGGCGAGCGATCCAGGCCGGCGCGGATTGCATCGTGGGTGCGAGCGTTCGTGTGAGTGATCCAGCACGGCACCTGGCGCGGATGCTGGGCCGCGTTCCCCAGGAAGGAGAACACGGGGGTCGGCAGATCGCCCGGCTGGATCGTCATTACCGAGAAATCGATCGTGCGACCATCCAGACGCGGCGGCGTACCGGTCTTGAGGCGACCTACGGGGAGCTTCAACTCGCGCAAACGATGAGCCAGTTTGATCGCCGGCGGGTCGCCGGCGCGCCCGGCCTGGTAGTTCTGCAAGCCCACGTGGACCAGTCCGGCCAGGAAGGTGCCGGTCGTGAGCACCACCGCCCGGGCATGGAACCGCACCCCGAGCTGGGTGACCGCTCCCGCGATCCGGTCCCCGTCCAGGATCAGATCATCGACAGCCTGTTGAAAGAGCCAAAGATTCTGCTGATTTTCGAGCCGCCGACGGATCGCCTGCCGGTAGAGCACGCGGTCCGCCTGGGCGCGCGTTGCCCGCACGGCCGGTCCCTTGCTCGCATTCAGGACACGGAACTGGATACCGGCTTCGTCCGCCGCAGCCGCCATCGCCCCACCCAGGGCATCGATCTCCTTGACCAGATGTCCTTTGCCGATGCCACCGATCGAGGGATTGCACGACATCTGACCCAGCGTTTCGAGATTGTGGGTCAGGAGCAGCGTGCGGCTGCCGCGTCGCGCAGCGGCCAGAGCGGCTTCGGTTCCAGCATGCCCGCCGCCTATCACGATCACGTCGAAGTCGCTGGGATATCGCATATGGGATGAAAAGAATGCCGCTGTCGCGGGCGCTCATGATACCTGAAGCCCGCGCGGGAAGTCGCTGGCGCCAACAGACACGTTTCACGTGAAACATCGTGTGCCGTGTTTCACGTGAAACAACCGCGCTACTTGCCGATGCAGAAGCGCGAGAAGATCTCCCCCAGCAGATCATCGGGGGTATTGGCGCCCATGATCGACCCCAGGGCGTCGTGCGCGAGGCGAAGCTGCTCCGCCACCAGTTCGAGGCGGCTGCTGTCGGCTTGCGCTTCCGCGAGCAGGGTCTCGGCAGCTCGAAGCGCGTCGAGATGACGTTCCCGCGCCATGAAGAGCCCCTCCCCGGTGCCCCGCCAACCCACTGCCTCGAGCAGGGCATCCTCCAAGACCTCGACCCCCGCACCCGTCAAAGCAGAAAGCCGCACCCGCACCTCCCCTGCTCGGTTCTCCAGCCCCGGCGTTTCGCCTGTGAGATCGATCTTGTTCGCCACTTCGATTCGCGGTAGCGAAGGCGGCAGCCTGCCCCACCATTCCTCCCCGTCATCCGTCGCCGCTCCGGCGTCGCGCATCAGCACCACCACGTCCGCGCGTTCGATCGCCGACCAGGCGCGTTCGATACCGAGGCGCTCCACCGGGTCCATCGACTCCCGCAATCCGGCGGTATCGATCACCTGCATCGGCACCCCCCGAATCTGCAAAACCTGCCGGATGGGGTCTCGAGTGGTGCCGGGGATGGGGGTCACGATCGCCGCGTCCTCCCCGGCCAGTCGGTTCAGCAGACTGGACTTCCCGACATTGGGGCGCCCCGCCAGAACGACCTGTATTCCTTCTCGCAGCAGACTGCCCTGCCTCGATGCCGCTACCGTCTGCGCGACGCGATGCCGCAGACGGTGCAGGCGACCCAGCATATCGCCCGAGTGCAGGAACTCGATCTCTTCGTCCGGGAAATCGAGGGTGCCCTCGACCAGCACCCGCAAGTCCATGAGCTCCCGGCAGAGCTCTTCGATTGCCTGAGAGAACTCTCCGGTGAGTGAGCGCAGCGCGCACTTGGCAGCTTCTTCGGTGCCGGCTTCGATCAGATCCGCGACCGCCTCGGCCTGCGCCAGATCGATCTTGTCGTTCGAGAAAGCCCGGAATGTAAACTCGCCTGGCTGCGCCGCGCGGGCGCCGAACGCGACGCATGCGCGCACTAGGCGCGCCAGCAGGACCGGTCCGCCGTGCCCCTGGAGTTCGAGCATGTCCTCCCCGGTAAAGGAAGCGGGCGCCGGGAAGTAGAGTGCGAGACCCTGGTCTATCGTTGCCCCGTGCTCGTCGCGAAAAAGGGCCAGTGCCGCGTGGCGCGCTGGCGGCGTGCGGCCGAGCACTCCGGTGGCTACACGCTCGATGTCGGGCCCGGAGACCCGCACGATGCCGATCGCGCCACGTCCCGCCGCAGTGGCAATGGCGACGATCGTGTCGCCGCGCTTCATCCTCGACCCGGCCGAGCGCCGTCAGGTCTTCGAAACAGCACTGCCCTTCTGTTGCTGTTCGAGCCCGCGCGTGATGTACCACTGCTGAGCGATCGAGATGATGTTGTTCACGAGCCAATAGAGCACCAGCCCGGCGGGAAAGAAGAAGAAGAACACACTGAAGATGATCGGCATCAGCTGCATCATGCGCGCCTGGATCGGATCGGGCGGCGTCGGACTCAGGCGGCTTTGCAGGATCATGCTAAGCCCCATCAGAATCGGCAGAATGTAGTACGGATCGGGCTTCGACAGATCGTGGATCCAGAGGATGAAGGGCGCCTGGCGCAACTCGATGCTGCTCAAGAGCACCCAATAGAGGGCGATGAAGACGGGGATCTGCACCGCGATCGGCAGACATCCCCCGAGCGGGTTGATCTTCTCGGTCTTGTAGAGATCCATCATCGCCTGATGCAGGCGCTGACGGTCGTCGCCGTATTGTTCCTTCAGGCGCTGCAGCTTCGGCGCAAGCACCTTCATCTTCGCCATGGAACGATAGCTGGCGGCGGAGAGCGGGTAGAACGCGGCCTTGATCAGGATGGTCAGCAGGATGATGGCGTACCCCCAATTGCCGACCAGCTTGTAAAGCCACGCCAGGACCCAGAACAACGGATAGGCGATGACCGTGAACCAGCCATAGTCGACCGCGAGGTCGAGGCCCGGCGCCGTCGTCGCCGCTAACTGTTGCAGGCGCTCCTGGTCCTGCGGGCCGCTGTAGAGGGACATCGGCACCCTGACGCTCTGTCCTGGTTCCACGGCCGGTGCGGGCACGATGACGCCGGCTGAATACAGATCTTCGGCGAGTCGTTTCGTGAAGAATTCGCGCGGCACCCCTGCTGCGGGCAGCCAAGCGCTGAGGAAGTAGTGCTGGATGATCGCAATCCAGCCATCGGCGGTATTGCGCGGATACGGCAGCTTGCCCTTGGCGATGTCCTCGAAGCTGACCTTCTGGAACTTGTCCTTGGCCGTGTAGACGCCGACGCCAGTGAAGGTTGGCGCCATCCGAGAATCGCCGACCGGAGCCTGACCGTC
>JAEUMX010000071.1 GCA_016791285.1 Burkholderiales bacterium | reverse complement strand
GCGCAACGGGTGAACTCGCCGAGATCGTCGTAGTCGGCGAGCAGTCCGCTCACGCCGTCGCGCAGATGTTCGGCCGCCGCCGCATAGTCGTATGCGACGACCGCGAGCCCGCTCGCCATCGCTTCCACCGTGACATTGCCGTAGGTCTCCGTGAGACTCGGAAACAGGAAGATGTCGCCCGAAGCGTAATGGGCGGCGAGGTCCTCGCCGACGCGCATTCCGGCGCAGACAAAAGCGGGATGCCGCGCCGCGAAGGCGGCGCTGTCGGGGCCGTCGCCCACCAGTACCAGGCGTGCGCGGGGCGAGCGGGCACGCATCGCCTCGAACGCTGCGACCAGTGCCGGCAGATTCTTCTCCGGGGCCAGGCGCCCTACATAGAGTGCCACGGGATCGGACGCTCCCGCGCCCCAGCTGTCGCGCAAGGCCTGGCTGCGCCGGGCGGGATCGAATAGGCGCGTGTCCACGCCGCGGGCCACGACCCGCAGGTTGCGGAAGCCCATCTCTTCGAGCTCGTCGCGCATCGCCGCCGTCGGCACCATGGTGCAGCGGGTGCGGTTGTGGAACTTCCGCAGATAGGCTGCGATCGGCGTCTTCAGCCAGCCGATGCCGTAGTGGCGGCTGTAGGCGTGGAAGTTGGTATGGAAGTCGGAGCACACCGGCAGCCGCAGCTTGAGCGCGGCCTGCAACGCCGACCACCCGAGCGGGCCTTCCGTGACGATGTGCACTACGTCGGGCCGTTTGATGGACCACATTCGCGCCAGCGCCTGCTTCGCCGGCAGGCCCATCTTCAGCGCGGGATAGCGGGGAATCGGCACGCCGCGCTGGAGCACCTCGTGGAAGCGTTCGCTGCTCCCGGCCCGTTCGCCGCTTGCTTGCCGCGGCCGGATCAGCTGTACCTCGTGCTCGCGCTCGTGCAGCCCGGCCACGAAACGACCGAGCGTCGTGGCGACGCCGTTCACTTCGGGCGGATAGGTTTCCGTGACGACGGCTATCCGGAGGGACTTGCGTCCGATCGGAAGCTGCTCGAAAAGGATGGGGTCCGAGCGCATGCCGCGAGTCTCGCGGCGAGCCGCGAAACTACGATGACCGAGGCATGACAGTTGTGTGACTCGGGCGCCTCAGCCCCACAGGACGAGGATCCAGACCAGCGGCACGTTGACCAGGCTCACGAACACTGCCGCGCTGCCGATGTCCTTCGCCCGCTTGGCAAGCCGGTGGTGTTCGAGGGAGATGCGGTCCACCGCCGCCTCCACCGCGGAATTCAGGAGCTCGACGACGATCACGAGCAGGACCGCCGCGATCATGACCGCTTTGCCGACCCCGCTTGCCGGCAGGAGCAATGCGGCCGGGACAAGCAGCGCAGCGAGGATCGCCTCCTGGCGAAAGGCATCCTCGTGCAGGAACGCCGCCTTGAGACCCGCCATCGAGTAGAAGAGCGCGTTCCATATGCGCCGCACCCCGGTCTTGCCCTTGTGTGGAGATTCGCCCCGCGCGGCGGCTGCGCGGGTTTCGACGGGCTCCCGTTTCACGGCGGCCGACGCGTCAGGGCTTGACCGGAAGCCAGGTGAGTGTGCCGGCCTTCATGTCGGGCACGATGAGGAACCGCTCGCTGGGGTCGAGCGTCAGGTCCGCGGCCGCCTCGAAGGTCCGTTCGTACTTGACCGGCACCGGGCTGCGCTCGCGCAGGGACAATCGCCATACGTGTCCGTTCTTCCAGTCGCTCACGTAGAGCTGCCGCTTGCGATCCAGCGCGAGACCGTCGCCGCCGCCGAAACCGGTGGCGATCTTTTCGCTCTTTCCCGTCTTGAGCGAGATGCGGTAGAGATCGCCGGTCGCGAAGTCCACCACCAGCAGCCGGTTCGGACCATCGATCAGCAGGCCGTTCGGGCTCTTCACCAGGGGGTCGAGCGCGGCGTTGCTGACGAGATCGACCTTGCCGCGGGGGGTGATCCTGAAGATCGCACCGCCGACCCCCTTCGCACCGCTGTCCGAGACGTAGAGATGACCCGCGCCGTCGTGAACGATGTCGTTCAGGAACTTCGGCACCATCGGAAACGCCGCGCGGTTCACGAACACCGTGGCCTTGCCCTTGGGATCGATGCGCCAGACCTGATCGCGATCGGTCACGTACAGATTGATGCCGTCGTGCGCGAGCCCTTTGGGGTCGTTCAGACCCGTCGCGAACGGCTCGATCGTGCCATCCGCGAGAACCCGGACGACGCTGCCGTCACCGTCCTTTGCGAACTCGCCGATCTGCGACACGTAGATCTCGCCGCGCGGCCCGATCAGCACCGACTCCGGATTGACGAACCCCGAGACCACCCGCTCGGGCGCGCCATGAACGACCGAGACCACGGTCGCCAGCAGCAGCGCCGCGAGCGCGCGGGCGCCGAACGCCCGCTCGCGAGTCGTCCGGCGCATCATTTCAGCGCGGCAAGCGCGGCTTCGTAATCGGGCTCGTGCTTGATCTCGGGCACCAGTTGCGAGTAGACGACCTTGTCGTTCTCGTCCACCACCACCACTGCGCGCGCGGTCAGACCGCGCAGGGCGCCGTCGGTGATGTCGACGCCGTACTTGCCGTGAAAGTCGCGGCCGCGGAAGGTCGAGAGGGTGACGACGTTGTCGAGGCCCTCGGTGCTGCAGAAGCGGTTCATCGCGAAGGGCAGGTCGGCGGACACGACGAGCACCACCGCATTGGCCATGTTGCCCGCCCGCTGGTTGAACTCGCGGGTGCTCTTCGCGCACGTCGGCGTGTCGAGGCTCGGCACGATGTTCAGCACCTTGCGCTTGCCGGCGTACTCGCCGAGGCCGACGTCCTTCAGCTCCTTGGTCGTGAGGCTGAAGTCCGGTGCCCGGTCGCCGGGCTTGGGAAACGCACCTGCCACGCCGATCGGGTTGCCGCCGAGGGTTACTTGGGCCATGGTCTTTTCCTCTCTTCCGTGGTTGGGGATGCGATTGTAGCGCGGCTGTCCGGACGTTCCGGTGAAAGTTGTCCGGTGTCAGGCCGGTTTTTCAAGGGTAGAACAGATACAGGCGATAGCCCTCCGCCCGCATCGCACCGGTGTCGAGCGTAAGCCGCAGGTCGACGTCCCCGTGCGCCGCCAAACCGCCGGTCCTGTCGCTACCGGGCGCGAGATAGTCGGCCGGACCGAGCACCCGCCGCGCGAGAATTTCCTCCCGGGCGTTCTGCAGCGAAAGCTCGAGGGAGGGGTACGCTACTGGAAACGGGGCGCTGTTGCGCAGTGTGGCGAGCAGCAGAATGCGGCTTGGATCCTTCGCATCCGGAGCGCTCATCTCGTCGCCCTCGATCGAGAGCCGGTCGACGGCTTGCGGCAGGCGCACCTCGCAACCCGCGATCGCGCACAGCGCGACCAGAACGCCGCGCAGGGCGGGGTGCTCGGCGGCCAGCATGTCGCGCTGCCACAGCGCGAGCTGCGCCGCGAGCAGCAGGAGGAGGAACGCGGAGAGTGCGACCATTCGCCATCCTCTGCGCAGCCATTGCGCAGCGGAGGCGGAGGTCGGGACCGGGGCGGTCGTAACGGGGGCGCCAGTGGCTGGTGTTACGTGCGCCTCGGTCGCCGGGAGTGGCGCGTGCGCGGGGGCGGCCGTGCCGCGCGTGGATGCGATGGTCTCCCCGGTCGTCTCGTCGCCCGATGAAGCGGGTCTGTCCGATTCGGGAACGAGGTGCGCGAGACCGTCGAACACCGCTTTGCAGCGCCCGCAGCGAACCTGTCCTCCGCGCGTCCGGAGCTGATCCGGGGACACCCGGAACAGCGCCTCGCAGATCGGGCAGCGGGTGGCGAGGCTCACTGCCGCACGCCGGCAAGCAGCACCCAGCCGTCGAGCACGGCGGCCGGTGCCAGACAAAGCGCGCCGGCGTAGCTTGCCGCCACGTCTTGCGCCTGCGATTCGAGGATGCCGGACAGTGCAAGCCGCCCGCCGGGTCGGACGCGCGCCGCGAGCAGAGGGGCGAGCGCCTTGAGGGGATTGGAGAGGATATTCGCGACCACGATGTCGTACTCGCCGCCGGGCTCATCCGCGGGGCCCACGAACCGGGCGGCGACGCGATTCTGTTCCGCGTTGCGGGTGGCCGCAAGCACTGCCTGGGGGTCGATATCCACGCCGAGCGCGGCGGACGCACCGAGCATCATGGATGCTATCCCGAGGATGCCCGAGCCGCAGCCGTAGTCGAGCACGCGCTCGCCGCCGCGGATGCCGCCCGCCAGCCACTCGAGACAGAGCCGGGTCGTCGGGTGACTGCCGGTACCAAAGGCGATGCCCGGATCGAGCACGACGTTCACCGCGGTCGGATCGGGCGCCGCATGCCAGGTCGGCACCACCCACAGCCGCTCCGTGATGCCGATCGGCTGGAACTGGTCCTGGGTGAGGCGTACCCAGTCGGCGTCGTCCACTCGCCCGGACTGCAGCTCGACCTCGCGGTCGATGCCACAGCCGGCGAGCGCTTGCCGCACGACGGTCGCGGCGTCGACTTGCGCCGGGAAAAGCGCGGTCAGGCGCGTGCTCTGCCACGGCGAGACGATGGCGCCGGGCTCGCCGAAGATGGGCGTTTCGGCCGCGGTCAGCGCGCCGTTGTCCGCCGCATCGACCGACAGCGCACCGTGCGCGAGCAGGGCGTCGGATACTTCCTCGACGCGCTCACCCGGCACGATGAACTGGATGGCGAGCCAGGCCACGGACGTGATCAGGCGCCCTTGCTGGCGGCGAGCTTCTGCTCGAGGTAGTGGATGTTGGTCCCGCCGTGAAGGAAGTTCGCGTCCGTCAGCAACTGCTGGTGCAGCGGGATATTGGTGTTGATGCCCTCGACGATCATCTCCGAGAGCGCGACGCGCATCCGGGCGATGGCCTGCTCGCGGCTCTCCCCGTAAGCGATCACTTTTCCGATCAGCGAGTCATAGTGCGAGGGCACGAAGTAGTTGGCGTAGATGTGGGTGTCGACGCGGACGCCGGGGCCGCCCGGCGGATGGTAGGAGACGATGCGCCCGGGGCTGGGCGTGAACTTGTACGGATCCTCGGCGTTGATGCGGCACTCCAGCGCATGGCCGCGAAAGGCGATGTCTCCCTGCCGGATCCGGAGCTTGTCGCCGGCCGCGATGCGGATCTGCTCCTGCACGATGTCCACACCGGTGATCATCTCGGTCACCGGGTGTTCGACCTGCACCCGCGTATTCATCTCGATGAAATAGAACTCGCCGTCCTGGAACAGGAACTCGAAGGTGCCGGCCCCCCGGTAGCCGATCTTGCGGCAGGCGTCCGCGCAGCGATCCCCGATCTGGGCGCGCTTGCGCGTGTTCAGGTGGGGGGCCGGGGCCTCCTCCATGATCTTCTGGTGCCGTCGCTGCATGGAGCAGTCACGGTCGCCCAGGTGCACCGCGTTGCCGTGCTCGTCGGCGAGCACCTGGATCTCGATGTGACGCGGCCGTTCGAGATACTTTTCGAGATAGAGCTGCGGGTTGCCGAAGGCGGCCTGGGCCTCCGCCCGGGTGGTCGCGACCGCGTTGAGCAGCGCCGCCTCGGTGTGCACGACACGCATCCCGCGGCCGCCGCCACCGCCAGCGGCTTTGACGAGCACCGGATACCCGACGGCGCGCGCGATCTTCACGATGTCCGACGCCGACTCGGGGAGCGCACCGTCGCTGCCCGGAACGCAGGGCACGCGGGCACGCTTCATCGCCTGCTTCGCGCTCACCTTGTCGCCCATGAGCCGGATCGTCTCGGGCCGCGGGCCGATGAACACGAAGCCGCTCTTCTCCACCTTCTCGGCGAAGTCCGCGTTCTCGGACAGAAAACCGTAGCCGGGGTGGATCGCCTCGGCGTCCGTGACTTCCGCCGCGCTGATGATGGCGGGGATATTCAGGTAGCTCTCGCTCGAAGGCGGCGGACCGATGCACACCGACTCGTCCGCGAGCCGCACGTACTTCGCCTCCCGGTCGGCCTCGGAGTGCACGACGACCGTCTTGATGCCGAGCTCGCGGCAGGCGCGCTGGACCCTGAGGGCGATCTCACCGCGGTTGGCGATCAGGATCTTCTCGAACATGGACGCGAACGGGTGCGGGTGGAAAGGCGTGCGAAGCTGTTCAAGGGCGCACCTGCGACCCCACCCGCGGGCGCTCGACCCCGGACTCAGCCAATGAGGAACAAGGGCTCGCCGAATTCCACCGGCTGCCCGTTTTCGGCGATGATTTCCTTCACGACGCCGGTCTTGTCGGACTCGATCTCGTTCAAGAGCTTCATCGCTTCGATGATACAGAGGGTCTCGCCCTCCTTCACCTGCGAACCCACCTCCACGAATGCCGGCGCGCCGGGCGAGGGTGAGCGGTAGAAGGTGCCCACCATCGGGGACTTCACGACATGGCCTTCGGGTTCGGCCGATTCGGCGGCCGGCTCTGCGGCAGCGGGCTGCCCTGCGACCGGGGGCTGCGCAACCTGGGGACTGTTGCCGACGATCTGCACGGCTTGCTGGCCGATGCGGGCGATGCGCACGCGTTCCTCACCCTCGGTGATCTCGAGCTCGGCGATGCCCGACTGCTCCACGAGGTCGATCAGTTTCTTGAGCTTCCGCAGATCCACGCTTAGTCTCCCCGCCGGTAATCGAGAGCGAATTCGAGCGCAAGCTCGTAGCCGCGAGCGCCGAGCCCGCTGATCACGCCGACCGCGATGTCGCTGAAATAGGAGCGACGGCGGAAGGCCTCGCGGGCGAACACGTTGGACAGATGAACCTCGACGAACGGGATGTCGACCGCCGCCAAGGCGTCTCGCAGCGCGATGCTGGTGTGGGTGAATCCGCCCGGATTGACGATCGCGAAGTCGACCCCCGAGCGCCCGGCCGCCTGCACGCGGTCGATGAGATCGCCTTCCGAATTGCTCTGATGCGATTCCAGGCGCGCACCTGCCGCGTCGGCTCGACGGGAGAGCGTCGCGTCGATCTCCGCGAGCGTCACGCGACCGTAATGCTCGGGCTCTCGTGTCCCCAGAAGATTGAGGTTGGGTCCGTGCAGGACGAGAATGTGCTGGGGGGCAGGCGCCGGCGACATCCTCGCAGTTTGACGCAGTTCGCCACATTTCGTCCAGCGCGCCGAGATCTCCTGGACCCGGGGCAGCGCGCCGCGATCTTCGGAGAACTGTCAAAGAAGTGGATCGACCACGCGCGATAGCTTCGCCTCGTCCAGCATGCCCAGCTCGGCTGCAGCGAGCGTGCCGCTGCGGTCGAACACCACGGTGAAGGGCAGGCCGCCATGCGGATTGCCGAGCGTGCGCAGGAGTTCGACCGCATCCAGCGCACCCAGCAGCACGGGGTAGTTGAACCCCATTTTTTCGGCAAAGGGCGCGACCTGGTCGGCCTGGTCGATCGCTACGCCCACGAACTGCACGCCACGTTCGCGGTACCGGTTCTGCATGCGGATGAACTCCGGAATCTCCTTCAGGCACGGCGGGCACCAGGTCGCCCAGAAGTTCACCACCAGCACCTTGCCGCGCCATTGGTCGAGCGGCTGGGCCTGCCCCGCCAGATCCGTGAAGCTCGCCTTCGCGAGGGTGTCCTGGAAGGCGATGGCAGGTGGTGCCTGGGGTTTCCGGTCATCCAGCCACAGGCTGCGCGTGGCAAACCCCGCCGCTGCGGCGAGCAGCGCGATCGACACCGCGAGAGCGGCGGAGCGGACTTTCATCATCGACTCCCGACCTGCTCCAGAACGCCGAGGAAGGTGTCCGCGGGTTTGAAGCCGGTGACACGCAGCGCTGAGATCTCGTTGCCGGCCGGCGAAAAGAAGATGTACCCGGGAGGTCCGAACAGGTTGAAGCGCTGCATCAGGGCACGGTCGTCGGCGGTGTTGCCGGTCACGTCCGCCTGCAGCAGAACGAAGCTGTCGAGCACCGCCCGCACCCGGGCATCGGTGAAGGTGAAGCGTTCCATCTCCTTGCAGGCCACGCACCAGTCGGCATAGAAGTCGAGCATCACGGGTCGGCCGCGCGCCTGCGCCAGCCGGGCGTCCAGTTCTCCGAGGCTGCGCACGCGCTCGAAGCGCAGCACCGGCTCGGTCACGCCGGCCACTGTGCGCAGCCCCGCCAGGGGCTGGAGCACGTCCCGACCGCCCGACAGCGCGCCGACCAGCAACGCCACCCCGAGCAGCAGGACGATTACGCCGACACCCTTCCACAGCTTGCGAAAGCCCGACGCACCGTGCGGCAGCGGGTCGATGGCGTGCAGGAAGATCGCCGAGCAGATGAGGAGCCCCGCCCACAGCAGCATCACCACGACCGCGGGCAGCAACGGCGCGACGAGCCAGATCGCCACCCCGAGCATGACGACGCCGAACACCTGCTTCACCGATTCCATCCACGGCCCCGACCGCGGCAACACCGCCCCCCCGGTCGCCCCGATGAGCAGCAGCGGCACACCCATGCCGAGACCCATGGCAAAGAGTGCGGCGCCCCCTTGCATCGCCTCGCGGGTCTGCGAGATGTACAGCAGGGCGCCGGCCAGCGGCGGCGCCACGCAGGGTCCGACGATGAGCGCAGAGACGGCGCCCATGCCGAACACCCCGGCGAAGTGGCCGCCATGCAGGCGATTCGCCTCTGCGGCGAGTTTGCTCTGGAGAAAGGTGGGCAGTTGCAGCTCGTAGAGGCCAAACATGGAGCAGGCGAGCAGCACGAAGATCGCCGCGAAGGTTACCAGCACCCACGGCGTCTGCAGCACTGCCGAGAGCATCGTCCCGGACAGCCCGGCCACGATCCCCGCCGCGGCATAGGTCAGCGCCATGCCGAGGACGTAAGCCAGCGCGAGCATGAAACCGCGCGCGTGCGAGAGCCTGGCGTGCTCGTGTCCGGCGATGATGCCGGACAGGATCGGAATCATGGGGAACACGCAGGGTGTCAGGGTCAGCAGGAGCCCGAAGCCGAAGAAGGCCGCAACCGACGCCCACAGCCCGCCGTCGCGGAGCGCCGCGGCGATGCGGCTGTCTTCGGCGACGGCGTC
>JAEUMX010000067.1 GCA_016791285.1 Burkholderiales bacterium | reverse complement strand
CGCCGCTCCACATGCCGTGCCCGATCACTTCGCGGAACTGGGTGTTGCGGGCGTACTCCGGATCGACGTGCGCGGGGTTGATGTCGCCCGACATCACCGCGAAGAGCATGATGTCCTGTTCGGTGAGCGTGCGCGTGAGCGCTGCCTCGTCGCCGACCTGGATTTCGCCGAACGTGCGGTTCTCGATATATTCCATGAGCGCGAGCTTTGCAGCCGTCACGGTCGGTGGAGGGTGAACATGCGTTGTTTCGGTGCACGTTGGTCGTTGCTCATGAGGGCTCCAGAAGTCTGCGCGAGACGGCGGAAAGGTACACCATCGCGCGCGACCGTGCACTCCCGCGTCGCGTCTGCGCTTCGAGGAATATGATCATATATACAGTAATTGTACAGTCTGCGGACCCGCGCGTGCCGCGCTCGAAGCCGGGGGTTTCCCCGGGACGACGACGCGACGCCCGGGCGCAGGGCAACCTCGGAGTCCGAACGTTCTCTTGCCCTTGCTGTCCGTGCCTATCACATCGCGATCGATCGCACGGCCTGCATTCGCAAGCAAGCCCGTACCAGATGGGGAGGGATCCATGAATGTCTCTGGCGAAGTGAAGGATAGCCGGGGGGTGAGGCTGACCTCGCTCGCCCACGGCGGCGGGTGCGGCTGCAAGATCGCGCCAGGCGTGCTGGGCGAGATCCTCAAGGGCTCTCAGGGGCTGATCCCGCCGCAGCTCATGGTGGGCATCGAGACGTCCGACGATGCCGCGGTCTACAAGCTCAACGACGAGCAGGCGCTGATCGCGACCACGGACTTTTTCATGCCGATCGTGGACGATCCGTTCGACTTCGGCCGCATCGCCGCCACCAACGCCATCTCGGACGTGTACGCGATGGGCGGCACGCCGATCATGGCGCTGGCACTGCTCGGCATGCCGATCAATCAGCTGTCGGTCGAAGTCATCCGCCGCATCGTCGAGGGCGGCGAGTCGGTCTGCACCGCGGCGGGCATTCCGGTGGCGGGCGGGCACACGATCGACTCGGTCGAGCCGATCTACGGGCTCGTCGCGCTCGGGCTCGCGCACCCGGCGCGGGTCAAGAGGAATTCCGGCGCCCGCGCTGGCGACGTGCTGATCCTGGGCAAGCCGCTCGGCGTGGGTGTCTATTCCGCGGCGCTGAAGAAGGATGCGCTCGATGCATCCGGCTACGCGGAGATGATCGCCAGCACCACCAGGTTGAATACGCCGGGGCCTCGCCTGTCGGAGATGGCAGCGGTGCACGCGCTGACCGACGTGACCGGTTTCGGCCTGCTCGGTCACCTGCGGGAGATCTGCCGCGGCAGCGATCTCGCGGCCACCGTGGCGTTTTCGCGCCTGCCGCTGCTGCCCGGGGTGGAAGCGCTCGCGGCGCAGGGTTACGTCACGGGCGCGTCCGGTCGCAACTGGGCGGGCTACGGCCACGACGTGACGCTGCGCGATATGACGGACGTACAGAAGGCGCTGCTTACCGATCCGCAGACTTCCGGCGGACTGCTCGTCGCCTGCGCGCCGGCGGCGGTCGCGGCAGTGATGGCGACCTTCCGTGCAGACGGCTTCGAGCATGCTGCGGTCATCGGCGAGCTCGCCGCGGGCACCGGCATCACCGTGGTCGGCTGACCATTTCCTTCGACCTGCTGCCGGACGCGTCAGCAACTCACGCGATGACCACGAACCCGACGCGCACCCCGCGCCTGCTCCAGGTCTCGCGCGACGACCCCGAGGCGATCCGCGCCGAGTTGCTCGCCGGCTTGACGGCCCCGACGGCGAGGATCGCTCCCAAGTACCTGTACGACGCGCTGGGCTCGCGCCTCTTTGCCGCCCTCACCGAGCTGCCGGAGTATTACCCGACCCGCACGGAAGGCGCGATCTTCGCCCGGGATCTGCCGCGCATGGCAAACATGCTGGGTCCCGTGGTGACCCTCGTCGATCTGGGCGCCGGAAATTGCGAGAAGGCCGCGCGGCTTTTTTCACCGTTTCGGGTGGAGCGCTATGTCGCGGTCGACATCTCGGTCGGCTATCTGCGCGAATCGCTGGAGTTCCTGCAGCAGCAGCATCCCGCGGTGGACATGTTCGGCATCGGGCTCGATTTTTCGCGGCGCCTGCAGTTGCCGCCGGAAGTCGGCGACGGTCCGCGTACGCTGTTCTACCCGGGTTCCAGCATCGGCAACTTCACGCCGGAGGAAGCGGCTGCGTTCCTGCGGCAGGCGCGCGCCGAGTGCCAGGGCGGTGCGCTGCTGATCGGCGTCGACCTGCTGAAGCCGATCGACGTGCTCGAACTCGCCTACGACGATCCGCTCGGCGTGACGGCGGCGTTCAACCGCAACCTGCTGCGGCACCTGAATCGCCTGGCCGGCACCGACTTCGACATCGCCGACTGGCGCCATGTCGCGTTCTTCAACGCGGCGCAGTCGCGCATCGAGATGCACCTCGAAGCACTGCGCGACACGGTCGTGCATTGGTCCGGCGGCCAGCGACGCTTTGCGGCCGGCGAGCGCATGCATACCGAGAACTCCTACAAGTGGCGCGTGGACGACTTCGCGGCGCTGCTCGAACGCGCCGGTTTCTCGCGACTGCGGCACTGGACCGACGCGCGCGAGTGGTTCGCGATCTTCGCCGCGTGGGCGTAGCTACGCGGCGCAAGTGCGAAAGCCGTTATGGACGTCGTTGCGCTCCGGCGTGAAGAAGTTGCGGTAGCGCGGGTGGGCCATGCGCGGCGAGGTCGCACGGCTCGCCCCGCGCAACACGTAGCGCTCCCCGAACCACGGTGCCGAGTAGTCGCGATAAGGGTGGGCGACGAACCCTTCGAAGGGCAGAAAGGGACTCGCGGTCCATTCCCACACCTCGCCCCAGCGAAAGCCGGGTTGCGTGACGGCGGCCACTTCCCATTCGACCTCGGTCGGCAGTCGGCGTCCGGCCCAGCGGCACCAGGCGTCGGCCTCGAACCAGGTGAGGTGGGTGGCCGGTGCATCGAGGGGCAGCGTCTGCCACGACCCGAAGCGCTGTCGTTGCCAGGTGTCGCCGTGCTGGCGCAGGTAGCGGGGCGGTTCGGCGCCGGTCGCTTCGACGAAGGGCAGATAGCGCTGCCAGGTCACCGGGCTCGCGTCGATTGCGAACGACGCGACGTCAACGCCGTGGGCGGGCAGCTCGTTGTCGAAGGCGAATCCGCTGCCCGAATAGCCCAGCGTCCAGGTTTGCGCGGCGACCCTGAGCGCGGTGTTCTGCGGTGCCGTCGGTCGCGGGCCGAACAGCGTCGCCGCCACCGGTATGCCGAGCGCCTGCGCCATGTAGATCGCCGCTTCGCTGTGCATGTCCTCGTGGAACAGCACGAGGCGGAAGAAATACAGCTCGTCGTCGGTCTCGCCGGTGGCGGCGAGCAACGCCAGCGTCTCGGCCAGCCCCTCCGCGAGGTACGCGCGAGTCGCCTCCACGTCGGGCAGCGGCAACTCCCAGCGCGTGGTGTGGGCGACGCGGCTCGAGTTGTAGAGGCTGTCGGCTTGCGGCAGCCGACCGCGCGGTCGCTCGTGGTCCGGATCGCAGCGGATACCGAGCGCGCGCTCGCGATTGCGTGCGATCCAGTAGTCCTGAAACCAGCCGACATGTCCCGCTTCCCACAGCGGCGGATTGAGCTGCTCGGAGTAGGGCACCGGCAGGGTGGGGCCGAGCGCTTCGGCGTAGGCGTCGAGCAGCGACAGCGTGCGGGTCCGCGCGTCGCGCAAGGCGTGGGCGAGGGTGTCGCGGCCCCCGGTGCGGGCGGCGTCTGCCGGGCTCGTGTG
>JAEUMX010000034.1 GCA_016791285.1 Burkholderiales bacterium | reverse complement strand
GGCGACACCGTGCGCCTTGGTGAGCTGGTAGCGGATGAACCAGTCCTGCAGCGTGCGCAGCTCCGCGAGCGTGCGCTGCGCCCCCGTTACCGCGTACTGATAGACCCAGCCGACGCCGGTCGCATCGGGTCCGAGGGTCGGAGTGACGCCGCGCGGCAGCCGGGCGGACGCGAAGTTGAGATATTCGAGCACCCGCGCCCGCGCCCAGTAGATGTCGGTGCCATCCTCGAAGATCACGTAGACGAAGGATGCGCCGAAGAACGAGAAGCCGCGCACGACCTTGGACCGCGGTACCGCCAGGAGCGCCGTCGTCAGCGGATAGGTGACCTGGTCCTCGACCACCTGCGGGGACTGGCCCGGGAACGGCGTATAGACGATGACCTGGGCGTCCGAGAGATCGGGCAGCGCGTCGAGCGGCGTCTTCAGCACCGCGTGGATGCCGACGGCGGCGATGAAGACCGTGGCGACGAGCACCAGGAAGATATTGCGGGCCGACCATTCGATCACGCGGGCCAGCATGTCAGTGCCCCTTGTGGTCGTGGCCGGCGACCGCTGCGGTGTCAGCCGGGGCCGGGGCGCTCCCCGCCTCGCCCGGCGGCGTGAAGCTCGACAGCGCTGCCCGCAGGTTGCTCTCGGCATCGATCAGGAAGTTCGCGCTGACCACGACCTGCTCGCCTTCGGCGACCCCTTCGCGCACCGCAACGTAGTCGTCGGCCTGCGCACCCAGCACCACGGCTCGCGGCTCGAAGCGACCCGCGCCGACCTGCACCAGCACCACCTCCCGGGTACCGCTGCGGATCACGGCGGAGCTCGGCACGGTCAGCACCTTGCCCGCGTGCGCCGGTGCGCCGATCTCGACGCTTGCATACATCGCGGGCTTGAGCAGGCCGGCGGGGTTGGGCAGCTCGATGCGAACCCGGGCGGTGCGGCTTTGCGCGTCGAGCGTCGGATAGACGAAGGCGACGCGCCCTTCGAAGTTGCGGTCCGGGAATGCGTTGACCCGAACCGTCGCGCGTTGTCCGACCCGCACGAGATCGAGGTCGCGCTCGAACACGTCGGCGATCAGCCACAGGGTCGAGAGGTCGGCGATCTTGAGCAGCGGCTCGCCCGGCATGAAGCGCATGCCGGCGACCACCATCTTCTCCATCACCACGCCGCTGGCGGGCGAGCGCAGCGCGAGCGTGTCGCGCATCCGACCGTCGCGCTGCAAGCGATCGAGCTCTTCCTGGGAAATCTGCCAATAGCGCAGGCGGGCGAGGCTCGCCGCCGCGAGCTCCTGCATGCGGGTGCGGGTGCCCGCATCCGCGTCCTTCAGAGCGGCGACACCTTCGCGCGCCACGAGATACTCGCGTTGCGCCGCCACCAGTTCGGGGCTGTACACCTCGGCCACCGCTTGACCGCGCTTCACGTCCTGCCCCGTCGCGTTCACGTAGAGCCGCTCGACATAGCCCTCGAAGCGGGCGGTCAGCGTGTGCAGGCGTCGCTCGTCCACCTCGAGCGTGCCCACCGCGCGAATCGGCCGCGCGAGGTCGCGCAGCGCGGCCGCCTCGGTCTTCACGCCGAGCTTCTGTACCTTCTCGGTTGCGATCTGCAGGGACTTGCCAGGCGGCTCCTCGCCCTCGTACACGGGGATGTAGTCCATCCCCATCGAGTCCTTCTTGGGCGTGGGCGAGGTATCGGGCAGGCCCATCGGATTGCGATAGTAGGCGATGCGCCGCTCCGGCTGCGCCGTTTCCTTCGTGGCGGGCGTAGCGGTGACCGGATGACTGCGGCTGCCCCACCAGTACCCCGCCGCGAGCGCCGCCACGACCGCCAGGAGAGCTATTGCAAGCGCCGGCCGCTTCATCTCGTTCCCCCTTCTTCCTGCGGCGATCCGACCGGCACCCCCGTCAGCAGATCGATCTGCGCCTGCGCCTTGTGGTAGCCCGCAACCGCGGTTGCCTGAGCGATCTCGGCGCTGAACACGGTCATCTGGCTGTCGAGCACGTTGAGAAAGTCGAGCCGGTTGACCCGGTAGGCGGCGAGCGAGGCCTCCACCGCGAGCCTCGCCTGCGGCAGGATCGTGGACTCGTACAGACGCGCCGATGCGAGGCTGCGCTC
>JAEUMX010000102.1 GCA_016791285.1 Burkholderiales bacterium | reverse complement strand
CTCATCGTCGTGACCGGCGTGTCGGGCTCGGGCAAGTCGTCGCTCGTGTTCGACACGCTCTACGCCGAGGGCCAGCGGCGCTACGTCGAAACCTTCAGTCCGTACGCGCGCCAGTTTCTCGACCGCCAGGACCGGCCGCAGGTGGACCGCATCGACGGCATTCCCCCGGCCATCGCCATCGACCAGACCAACCCGGTCCGCACTTCCCGCTCCACCGTCGGGACGATGACCGAGTTGAACGATCACCTGAAGCTCCTGTTCGCGCGCTCGGCGCAGCTTTTCTGTCGGGGTTGCCGGCGACCGGTGCGGCGCGACACGCCGGATTCGATCCATGAGGATCTGGTCGCGCGCGCCGCCGCGGCCGGCGACCCGCGGCTCACCGTGACCTTTCCGGTCGAAGTGCCGAAGAACTTCGGGCGCGACGAGGTCCGGAAGCTCCTGGAAGCGCAGGGCTACACGCGTGTCCACGCGCAGTCGGACAACGCCATCGAAGCGGTGCAGGACAGATTCCGCATCGGCGGCGTCGAGCGCGCCCGCGTGATCGAGGCGCTGGAGGCGGCGCTGCGCGTGGGCCAGGGGCGCGTGAACGTGCACCCCCAGCCCGATGCGCCGGACGGCGACGCGGCCGCTCCCCTTCCCCCTTCCCCCCTCCCGCTTCCCGACGTCTGGCGGTATTCCACCGACCTGCATTGCGCCGACTGCGACATTCACTACCGGGATCCGACGCCGAGCCTCTTCTCGTTCAATTCGCCGCTCGGCGCGTGCGAGACCTGCCGCGGTTTCGGCCGGGTGATCGGCATCGACTTCGGACTCGTCATTCCGGATGCATCGAAGACGCTGCGTGACGGGGCGATCAAGCCCTGGCAATCGCCGAGCTTCCGCGAGAGTCAGGACGATCTGGAAAAACACGCTCGCAAGTCCGGCATCCCGCTGGACGTGCCGTGGCGCGAGCTTGCGGACGCAGAGCGCGGGTGGGTGCTTGAAGGGGACGCGAGCTGGGTGTCGTGGGAGAAATCCTGGCCCGGCTTGTGGTACGGGGTGCGCCGCTTCTTCGCCTGGCTCGAAACCAGGAGCTACAAGATGCACATCCGCGTGCTGCTGTCGAAGTACCGCGCCTACACGCCCTGCACCGCGTGCGGCGGCGCCAGGCTCAAGTCCGACGCGCTGCTGTGGCGGCTGGGGACGAAGGACGACGCCGACGCCGTGCTCGATCCCGGGCAACGCTTCGCGCCGGCCGGGGTGCGCTGGACTGCGCCGCAGACCGCGGCTTTGCACGGCCTCACCGTGCATGACCTGATGCTGCTGCCGATCGAGCGTGCGGCCGCGTTTTTCGCACGCTTGCACCTGCCGGCGCCGCTCGACGAGGCGACCGATCTGCTGACGGGCGAGATCCGCGCCCGCCTCGGATACCTGCGGCAGGTCGGTCTCGGCTATCTGACCCTCGACCGCCAGTCGCGGACGCTCTCCGGCGGCGAGGTCCAGCGCATCAACCTCACCACCGCGCTCGGCACCTCGCTCGTCGACACGCTGTTCGTGCTCGACGAACCTTCGATCGGTCTGCACCCGCGCGACATGGGACGGGTGATCGAGGTCATGCAGCGGCTGCGCGACGCCGGCAATGCGCTCGTGGTGGTCGAGCACGACCCGCAGATCATGCTCGCCGCCGATCGCGTGCTCGACATGGGACCCGGTCCCGGCGAACGCGGTGGCGAGGTGGTCTTCTGCGGCACGCCGGGCGCATTGCGGCGATCGCACACGCTCACGGCGGAATACCTCTCCGGCAGGCGGCGCGCCGATGCGGCACTGGCGCCGAACCCACCCGACCCCGACGGACCCTGGTTGGCGCTCACGGGCGCCACCGAGCACAACCTCAAGGCGGTCGACGTCGCGCTTCCGCTCGGGCGGCTGGTGTGCGTGACCGGCGTGTCCGGGTCGGGCAAGTCGACACTCGTGCAGGACGTGCTCTACCCCGCGCTGCGCAAGGCCAAGGGCAAGCCGACAGAGGCGCCGGGAGCGTTTCGCGCGCTGCGCGGCGACGAACATATCGGCGATGTCGTGTTCGTCGACCAGACGCCGATCGGCCGTACCACCCGATCCAACCCGGCGAGCTATGTCGGTGCGTTCGACGCCATCCGCCGTCGCTTTGCCGCCGAGCCGCTCGCCCGGGAACGGGGCTACACCGCCGGCACTTTCAGCTTCAACAGCGGCAACGGCCGCTGTCCGACCTGCGGCGGCAACGGCTTCGAGCATGTCGAGATGCAGTTCCTGTCGGACGTGTATCTGCGCTGTCCCGATTGCGACGGCAAGCGCTTCCGGCCCGAGGTGCTGGAGGTGACGGCGACGGGGCGCACCTCGACGCGCTCGCAGTCGATCGCCGACGTGCTCGAGATGACGGTCGCCGAAGCGATCGCCTTCTTCGGCGGTCATCCGGAGGTGGAGACCGCGCTGCGGCCGCTGGTGGACGTGGGCCTCGAGTACCTGCGGCTCGGGCAGCCGGTGCCGACGCTCTCGGGTGGCGAAGCGCAGCGCCTCAAGCTCGCCGGCCATCTCGCACAGGCCAGCCGCCCGCGCTCGTCCCGTCTCCCTCCTCCCTCCTCCCTGTTCCTGTTCGACGAACCCACCACCGGCTTGCACTTCGACGACATCGCGAAACTGCTGCAGGCGTTCCGCCGGCTGATCGACGCCGGTCATTCGCTGGTCGTGATCGAGCACAACCTCGACGTGATCCGCGCCGCCGACTGGGTGGTCGACCTGGGACCGGAAGGCGGCGACGCGGGCGGCGCGATCGTCGCCACCGGTGCGCCGGCGGACATCATGGCGAACGAACGCTCGCATACCGGGCGCGCTTTGCGCGAGTACGAGCGCGCACTGGGCGAACCCTCGGCAACACGCCTTCTCGCCGCCGAACCGTCTTCCCCTTCCACCTTCCCCCTTCCCCCTTCCCGCTCCATCCGGGTACACAACGCCCGCGAGCACAACCTGAAATCGGTCGACGTCGATGTCCCGCGCGGCAAGTTCACGGTGATCACCGGCGTCTCGGGATCGGGCAAGTCCACCCTCGCCTTCGACATCCTGTTCGCGGAAGGTCAGCGGCGCTATCTCGAATCGCTGAACGCCTACGCGCGGCAGTTCGTGCAGCCCGCCTCCAAGCCCGATGTCGATGCCATCCTCGGCATTCCGCCGACGGTCGCGATCGAGCAGCGCACGAGTCGCGGCGGCCACAAGAGCACGGTGGCGACGCTGACCGAGCTGTATCACTTCCTGCGGCTGCTCTTCGTCAAGCTCGGCACCCAGCACTGCCCGACCTGCGACGTGCCGATCGAGCCGCAGAGCTTCGAGTCGATCGCGGCGCGGCTCGCACGCGACTACCGCGGCCAGCATGTCGGCCTGCTCGCCCCGCTGGTGGTCAACCGCAAGGGCTATTACACCGATCTCGCGAAGTGGGCGGCGGCCAAAGGTCACACCCACCTGCGCGTCGACGGCGAGTTCCTGCCGACCGCACCGTGGCCGCGCCTGTCGCGCTTCCAGGAGCACACGATCGAGTTGCCGGTGGCGGACCTGCACGTCGCGCCCGAAGCCGAACCGGCTCTGCGCGAGGCGCTTGCGCGTGCGCTCGATGCCGGCAAAGGCGTCGTGCACGTGATCGCGCCGCTGGACGGGCTCATGCAGGGTGCAGCCCAGGTGCGCGAAACGGTGTTCTCGACGCGGCGCGCGTGCCCCTCGTGCGGGTCGAGCTTCCCGGAGCTCGATCCGCGGCTCTTCTCGTTCAACTCCAAGCACGGGTGGTGTCCGGCGTGCTACGGCACCGGCCTCAAGCTCTCCGACATCGACTGGAACGACGAGCGCGCGAAGACCGGCGCGGAGGATCGCGTGCTCGATTCCTGGCTCGAGTGGCTGGAGGTCGACGAGACCTGCCCGAGCTGCGCGGGCCGGCGCCTCAATTCCACCGCGCTGCACGTGCGCTTCCGCGACCGCTCGATTGCCGACCTGACCGCGCTCCCGGTCGACGCGGTAGCAGGCTTCTGCGAAACACTGGCACTCGCAGGGCGCGACGCCGAGATCGCGCGCGATCTTCTCGCCGAACTGCGCTCGCGGCTGCGCTTCCTGCAGGAGGTCGGGCTCGGCTATCTCGCGCTCGACCGCTCCGCGCCCACGCTCTCCGGCGGCGAAGCGCAGCGCATTCGCCTCGCGGCGCAGCTCGGCTCGAACCTGCGCGGCGTGTGCTACATCCTCGACGAGCCCACGATCGGACTGCACCCGCGCGACAACCGCATTCTGCTCGACACGCTCGCGAAGCTGGAAGCGAAGGGCAACACGCTGGTCGTCGTCGAGCACGACGAGGACACCATCCGGCGCGCCGAGCACGTCATCGACCTCGGTCCCGGGGCCGGCCGGCTGGGCGGCGAGGTGATCGCCACGGGCAGCGCACGCGAGCTCCAGTGCAATCCGCGTTCGGTCACCGGCCGCTTCCTCGGCGAGCCGCTGCGGCATCCGCTGGTACCGCGCCGCGAAGTCGTCCGTGACGGGCCGCGGATCGAGGTGGTCGGCGCGCGTCTGCACAACCTCAAGGACATCACGGCGCGCTTCCCGCTCGGCCGCCTGACCGTCGTCACGGGCGTGTCGGGATCGGGCAAGTCGACCCTCGCGCGCGATGTGCTGTTCGCCAACCTGCGGCGCATCGTGGCCGGCGAACGAAAGAAGAAGGAAGCAGCGCTGGCGGGCTGCCACGCCCTGCGCGGCTGGGAATCGGTGAGCCGGGTGCTGGAGGTGGATCAGACGCCGATCGGCAAGACGCCCCGTTCGTGCCCCGCCACCTATGTTGGCTTCTGGGATGCGGTGCGGCGCCTCTTCGCCGACACCCGCGAGGCACGCATCCGCGGCTATACCGCGAGCCGGTTCTCCTTCAACACCGCGGGCGGCCGCTGCGCGGTGTGCGAGGGACAGGGCATCAAGACCATCGAGATGAG
>JAEUMX010000485.1 GCA_016791285.1 Burkholderiales bacterium | reverse complement strand
GTCGTCACGGTCGGCGAGCTCCTCGCGACCGAAGGGCTCATGCTCGATTTCGATCTCGAGAACCGCGACCGCGACACGCGCGTGAAGACCGCGCTCGCGTGGCTCGAGAACGCCGCTCTGCTGGAGCGGAACGAAAACCGCAGCCAGGTCTTCCCCGCGAGCCTGCGCTTTCGCGAACTCGCGGAAGCGCGCCGGCGCCTCGCGGATTCCGGGTCGTCGGCGGAGCGGCAGCGGCAGCTCGTCGCACTCCTGCAGACCATCGTCCAGGCCGAGGCAGATCGCGGCCTGTCCACGGACGAGCTGTCGCTCGCCACCGGCCTCGATTCGCGGGGCGTGCGCAAGGCGCTGGACGATCTGGAGCAGCTCGGTCTCCTGGAGAACGACAGCCGCATCACGGCTTACGTGCGGGTCGGCGTGCCGGGTGCATCGGAAACGACGCTCGCGGCAGCAAGCCGCCTCGAAGGCGCGCTCCTCGACGTGCTGCGCGAAGCGGCGCCGGATGCCGGACCGGACGCGGACCCGGTGCACCTCAACTTGCGCATGCTCACCCAGAAGCTCAAGGACAGCGGTTTCCCCGACGTACTCACCGAAGAAGTCGTGCGCCTGCTGCGCAGCCTGGCGCTGGACGGGCGCGAGCTGCCCGGCGGGCGCGGCAGCCTTGCCTTTCGCGCGCTCGATCGCGAAACGTGGCGCGCGGCCGTGCTGCGCGAGTGGCCCGAGGTGGTGGCGCTGTCGCAACGGCGCCGGGGTGCGGCCCAGGTCGTCCTGCGCGCCTTCCTCGACACGGTGCCGGCGGGCAGTCGCGGCAAGGATCTGCTCGCTGCCCTGACGCTGGGCCGGATCAACGGCGCCATCCGCTCCGATCTCGCGCTCGCCGCCGAAGTTCGCGACGTGCCCGCGGCGGCGCACGCCGCCCTCATGTATCTGCACGACCAGAAGGCGCTCACGCTGTCGCAGGGGCTCGCCGTGTTCCGCAATGCCATGACCATCCGCCTCGCCGCCCAGGAACGGGGCCGCCGCTTCGAGGCCCACGACTACCAGCCGCTCGCCGACCATTACGACCAGCGCATCGGCCAGATCCACGTCATGATCCGCTACGCCGAGCTGGGCCTCGCCAAGGTCGCCGACGCGCTGCGCCTGGTGGCCGATTACTTCACGCTCGGCTGGAGCGACTTCCTGCGCCGTTACTTCGCCAACCGCAAGGAGATGCTGGAGCGCGCGACGACGGAAGCCTCGTGGCACCGCATCCGCGACGGGCTGTCGCCCCTGCAGGCGAAGCTCGTCACCGAGCGGCGGCCGACCAACCGCCTGGTGCTCGCGGGGCCCGGATCGGGCAAGACGCGGCTCGTCGTGCATCGGGTCGCGTTCCTCGTGCGCGTGCTGCGCGAGCCGCCGCGGAGCATCCTCGTCGTCACCTTCAATCGCCACGCGGCGCAGGAGGTGCGCCGCCGCCTGCGCGAGCTGATCGACGACGATGCCACCGGCGTTGCCGCGTACACCTCTCACGGACTGGCGCTGCGACTGACCGGCGCATCGCTCGCCGCGCACGACCCGGACGTGCCGATCGACTTCGACGCCTTGCTGCGGGACGCCACGCGCTTGCTTCAGGAGGGGAGCCCGGCCATCGGTGGCGACGAGCCCGACACCCTGCGCGAGCGCCTGCTCGCCGGCTTCCGCTGGCTGCTGGTGGACGAGTATCAGGACATCGACGCCGCGCAATACGCGTTTCTGTCGGCCCTCGCGGGACGGACCCTGGCCGACAAGGCACGCAAGCTGACGGTGCTGGCCGTCGGCGACGACGATCAGAACATCTATGAATTCGGCGGCGCCGAGGTGGCATTCATCCGGCGCTTCGAAGCGGATTACGACACGAAGACCGACTATCTCGTCGAGAATTTCCGTTCCTCGCGCCACATCATCGATGCCGCCAACGCGCTGATCGCGCGCCATCCCGGAAGGCTCAAGACCGCGCACCCGATCGTCATCGACGGCGCGCGCCGGAAGGAGCCACCCGGCGGGCAGTGGGCACGGCGCGACGCTGCCCTGAGCGCGGGGCGGGTGCAACGCCTGCCCGCCGGCGCGGACCCGCTGGAACAGGGATGGCGCGCGCTGCAGGAGCTTAAGCGTCTGGCGGCGCTCGACGACGCCTGGGACTGGTCGCGGGTCGCGGTGATCGCCCGCAGATGGGACATGCTGCATCCGGTGCGCGCCGCCTGCGAGATCGCCACGATTCCCTGCCACTTCTCGGGCGGACGGCAGAAGGCGCTCGCCCCGGCGCGCTGGCGGGAGGTGTGGCATTTCATCGAGGCGCTCAAGGCGCATCGCGGCGCGTTGCTGCCGGAAGCGGAGGTGCGCGCGATGGCAGCCTCGCTGCGCGGATCGGATCCCGCCACGCCGGGGCACGCGCTGGTCGAGACCCTGATCGACGACGCCTACGCCGGTGCCGGCGCCTTCCCGCGCCCGGCGGATGCCCTGCTGGAGGATGCGTTCGAGCTCCTGGCGGATGCCGGTCGCGAGCCCGGGACCGGGCTCACCCTCACCACCGC
>JAEUMX010000484.1 GCA_016791285.1 Burkholderiales bacterium | reverse complement strand
AGAAATTGCGAATACCTGTCTCCTCACGCGGGATCAGCAGCGTGTAGCGCACGGCGTTGCGCAGATGGCCGTGCGCGATCGCGACGAGAGACGTGAGTCCGCGGCCAAACGCGGCATTATACGCATTCGGAGCAAGGTTCCCGAGGTCGAACCCGGCCTGCTCGAACACGCTTCTCGGCAGCCAGCAGGCGCCGCGCTCGAGGTCGGCCCAGACGTCCTTCAGGATATTGGTCATCTGCAGGCCCTGGCCGAAGGACACCGACAAGGGCATCAGCCGGCTGCGATGACGCGCGATGGCGCCGGAATGCTCGCAGAACAGCCGGGTCAGCATCTCGCCCACCACCCCCGCCACGTGATAGCAATAGCGGTCCATGGCCGCGAGGCTTTCCAGGCCGCGGGCATTCTTCTGCTCCTGGAACTGCACCATGCCCGCGCCCATGATCCGCACGCAGGTGGCCAGCGCATCGCGCTGGGCGGGCGTGAACCGGTGCGTGATCGAGAGCACACGCGGCGTTTCGTGGACCAGCTCGCGCTCGGTGGCGAGCGTGGACTCGGACAGCAGCGGCGAGAGCGCGGCGGCGAAGTTCTCCGCCGGCTCGTCGCCGCCGACGGCCCGCACGAACTGTTCGGAGAAGGCGCGTTTCGCCGACGGGTCGAGAGCCGGTTCGTCCTCGATCGTGTCGATGATGCGGCAGAGCAGGTACGCGTTGCTCACCACCGGATGCAGGTCGGGCGGCAACTGCGGGATGGTGAGCGCGAACGTCCGCGACACGCCGTCCAGCATGCGTGCCTGGAACGCGGTGTCCGACGCTTCGGGCACTTCGCTCTGGGGGGCGACGGCGGATGTTGCCAGGGTATCGGCGATCACGAGAGGCAAGGCGAGGGGGTGTGACCGGCCAGCCGGTTCCCTGGAATCAGCTTTGCCACGCGCCACCGGGAGCATCCTGCTGTCATGATCGTGGAAAGAAACATCCGCGCGCGGAGCGAAAACGCATCGAGCGGACCCGGCCAGCGCCGGCAGCCCGCCCCGTGCCGGGGATGCGCATAGGTCCCCGCCGCGCTATTATCGTCAATTGCAGGGATGTCGCCTAGAATGCCGGTGCAAGCCGGCAGCGCGACAACGAGCAAGAAGAAGCGATGGCCACGCGCTACCCTCCTCGCTCGGTCCTTTCGCAGCGGCGGGTCGATTGCGACCCATCCCCGAACCCCTTACCTGGGCAACGAATGAGCGTACCCATACGCCAGCAACTGAAGGTCGGTCTCTACATCCTGAAACAGAAGCTCGCCAGGGTGGAGCGATATCCCCTCGTGCTCATGCTGGAGCCGCTGTTCCGCTGCAATCTCGCGTGCGCCGGGTGCGGCAAGATCGCCTACCCGGAGGAAATTCTCAACAAGCGGCTCTCCGTGGCGGAGTGCCTGGCGGCGGTGGACGAGTGCGGCGCACCGATCGTCTCGATTCCGGGAGGAGAACCGCTGCTGCACAAGGAGATGCCGGAGATCGTGCGCGGCATCGTCGCGCGCAGGAAGTTCGTGTATCTGTGCACGAACGCGCTGCTGCTGAAGAAGCGGATGGGCGATTACACGCCGTCGCCCTACCTCACGTTCTCCGTGCACCTGGATGGCGATCGCGAGCGTCACGACGAGATGGTGTGCCAGGACGGGGTGTTCGATCGGGCGGTCGAGGCGATCCGGCTCGCGCTGGCGCGGGGCTTCCGGGTGTCTGTCAACTGCACGCTGTTCGAGGGCGAGTCGCCCGAGCGCGTGGCCGAGTTCTTCGACTACGTGACCGCGCTCGGCGTCGAGGCGATCACCGTGTCGCCGGGCTTCAGCTATGAACGGGCGCCGGTGCAGCACGTCTTCTTGCAGCGCAACGCGACCCGACAGCTCTTTCGCGACATCCTGCGCAGGGCACGAGGGCGCGGCTGGCGGTTCAACCACTCCAGCCTGTACCTGGATTTCCTCGCGGGCAACCAGAGCTACCAGTGCACACCTTGGGGCAACCCGACGCGCAACGTGTTCGGCTGGCAGAAGCCCTGTTACCTCCTGGTGGGCGAAGGCTACGCGCCCACGTTCAAGGCGCTGATGGAGGAGACTGCGTGGGAACGCTATGGCTCCGGCCACAATCCCAAGTGCGCGCAGTGCATGGCGCACTGCGGCTACGAGCCGACCGCAGTCAACGACGCGCTGGCCCACCCGCTGAAGGCGTTCGGCGTGTCGCTGCGCGGGCCGCGCACCGAAGGTCCGATGGTCGATGACGATCGCGATCCGTCGCGCGCTCTGGACGATCCGCTGCCGCGGCTCAAGGGCTCGTCGGCCGGCAGCTAGCGGCGGCGCCGCGACGCCTTTCTTGCCAGCCTGCGGCCGTGGGCGCTGGAGTAGAATACGGCTGGGCGCGACGTTATTGGATCGCCGTGGCGGCAACCTCGAGAATCCCCACGGCGCAGTCGCGTGACCAGCCCCGACAATCACCGGAAGAAGATCCACGATGAAGATCCACGAATATCAGGCGAAGGAAATCCTGAGAAGGTACGGCGTCGTCACGCCGCGGTCGGTACCCTGCTTTACCGTCGACGAAGCGATGGCGGCGGCGAAGAAGCTCGGCGGGCCGGTCTGGGTCGTGAAGGCGCAGATCCATGCGGGCGGCCGCGGCAAGGGAGGCGGCGTCAAGGTGGCGAAGTCCGAGGACGAGGTCAAGGAGAACGCGAGCCGGATCCTCGGCATGCAGCTCGTCACGCACCAGACCGGCCCCGGCGGCCAGAAGGTGCGGCGGCTGCTGGTCGAGGAAGGCGCCGACATCAAGAAGGAGCTCTACGTCGGCATGGTGGTCGACCGGGTCGCGCAGCGCGTGACGCTGATGGCGAGCTCGGAAGGCGGCATGGACATCGAGCAGGTCGCCGCGAAAACGCCCGAGAAGATCCACAAGGTCGCCATCGATCCGGCCAAAGGTCTGACCGATGCCGAAGCCGACGACGTGGCGCGCAAGATCGGCATCCCCGACGCTAGCATTCCGCAGGCGCGCACGGTGCTGCAGGGCCTGTACCGCGCGTTCGACGAGACCGACGCCTCGCTCGCCGAGATCAATCCGCTGATCCTGACCGGCGACGGCCGCGTGGTGGCGCTCGACGCAAAGATGAACTTCGATTCGAACGGACTCTTCCGCCAGCCCGACGTCCTCGCCATGCGCGATCTGGACGAGGAGGACCCGCTGGAGGTCGAGGCGTCGAAGTACGACCTTTCGTACATCTCGCTCGACGGCAACATCGGCTGCATGGTCAACGGCGCGGGTCTGGCGATGGCGACCATGGACACCATCAAGCTCTACGGCGCCGAGCCGGCCAACTTCCTCGACGTGGGCGGCGGTGCTACCACCGAAAAGGTGACCGAAGCGTTCAAGCTGATGCTCGCCAATCCCAAGGTCAAGGGCATCCTCGTCAACATCTTCGGCGGCATCATGCGCTGCGACACGATCGCCGAGGGCATCGTCAGCGCGGCGCGGGAGACCCATCTGGCGGTTCCGCTGGTGGTGCGCATGAAGGGCACGAACGAGGAGATCGGCAAGAAGATCCTGAAGGACTCGGGGCTGCCGATCATCGCTGCAGACAATATGGCGGACGCCGCGGAGAAGATCGTCGCGGCCGTCGCGGGCAAGTAGGGAGAGGCGAGCATGAGCATTCTGATCAACAAGAACACGAAGGTGATCACTCAGGGGATCACCGGCAAGACCGGGCAGTTTCACACGCGCATGTGCCGCGACTACGCCAACGGCAAGAACTGCTTCGTGGCGGGTGTGAATCCGAAAAAGGCGGGCGAGGACTTCGAGGGCATCCCGATCTTCGCCACGGTGAAGGAGGCGAAGGAGGCCACCGGCGCGAACGTCAGCGTGATCTACGTGCCGCCGCCGTTCGCGGCGGCCGCCATCGACGAGGCGGTCAACGCCGACCTCGACCTCGTGGTGTGCATCACCGAAGGGGTGCCCGTGCGCGACATGATTCGCACGCGCCACCGCATGCGGGGCCGGAAGACGCTGCTGCTCGGACCGAACTGCCCCGGCATCATCACCCCGGACGAGATCAAGATCGGCATCATGCCGGGCCACATCCACAAGAAGGGCCGCATCGGGGTGGTGTCGCGCTCCGGCACGCTGACCTACGAGGCGGTCGCGCAGTTGACCGACCTCGGGCTCGGACAATCGAGCGCCGTCGGCCTCGGTGGCGACCCGGTGAACGGGTTGAAGCATCTCGACCTCCTGCGCCTCTTCAACGACGACCCCGAGACCGATGCCGTGGTGATGATCGGCGAGATCGGCGGCTCCGACGAGGAGGACGCCGCCCGCTGGGTGAAGAAACATATGACCAAACCCGTGGTCGGATTCATTGCGGGGGTGACCGCGCCGGCGGGCAAGCGGATGGGGCACGCGGGCGCGATCATCTCCGGTGGCAAGGGTACCGCGGCAGAGAAGCTGGCGGCGATGGAGGAAGCCGGTATCAAGACCACCCGCAATCCGGCGGAGATGGGATCCACCCTGAAGTCGCTGCTGAAGTAAGTTCGATCCTGTTCGAGGCAGCGGCCGCGAGACCCGCGGCCGCTGTTCATCCTGGGGGACAGTCGTTCGCAGGCAGGACAGTCTGTTCCGCGGGCGGTGCTCCGGTCGCTTGCTTTGTGCAAGAGAAATCAATACGTTGGCTGGGCCTTGTGGGTGGCACTGAAGTTGCGCTCGGGCCGTGGATTTTGCGTTCGGGGTTCAGGGTGGTAACGGGAGATTCGGTCCAAAGCAGGCCGCAACCCCGTGGAGGAAGGACAACAGTCGATGGAGTTCAAGAACATCACAGCAGTCGGCGCACGCCAGACCCGCAAGGCGCGTGCGTCGCTCAAGGGACGGGTGGTCGATCAGAATGCGCTGGAGGATGTGCGCGCTCTGCTGCGCGGCGAACCCCGGCAGCGCGACCTGCTGATCGAGTACCTGCACCGGATCCAGGACCACTGCGGCCACATCTCGGCTGCGCATGTCGTAGCGCTCGCCAGTGAGATGAATCTCGCGATGACCGAGGTCTTCGAGGTCGCGACGTTCTACCATCATTTCGACGTGATCAAGGATGGCGACGCGCCGCCCGCCGTGACGGTGCGGGTCTGCGATTCCCTGTCCTGCCAGCTTGCCGGCGGCGACGCGCTTCTGGCGAACCTCAAGGCTGTTCTCGGGCCGGGCGTGCGTGTCATCCCGGCGCCGTGCATCGGGCGCTGTGAGCAGGCGCCCGCGGCCGTCGTGGGGCAGCACCCGGTCGCCTGTGCGACAGTCGATCGCGTGGGCGAGCTGGTCGAAAAGCGCGACCTGAAACATCCCGAGGCGAGCGGGCACGGGATGTTCAAGCCTGCCGACTTCGCGGCGCCCGAGCATACGCCGAGCGACCGGCGCGCCGTGAGCCCGGCCTATGTCGACTACGACGCCTATCGGCAAGGCGGCGGCTACCGGATCATCGCCGAGTGCCTCGCCGGCAAGCGCGACCCCGAGGAGATCATCGGCCGCATGGAGCACTCGGGGCTGCGCGGCCTCGGCGGTGCGGGCTTCCCGACCGGCCGCAAATGGCGCATCGTGCGCGGAGAACCGCAGCCCAAGCTGGTCGCCGTCAACATCGACGAGGGCGAGCCGGGCACCTTCAAGGACCGCACCTATCTCGAGCGCGATCCCCACCGCCTTCTGGAAGGCATGCTGATCGGCGCCTGGGCCGTCGAAGCCGCTGCGTGCTATGTCTATCTGCGCGACGAATACCACGGTTGCCGCGACATCCTGGAACGCGAGATCGCGCGCCTGCAGGCCGATCCGCCGTGCGCGCTGCCGCCGATCCATCTGCGCCGCGGTGCCGGAGCGTACATCTGCGGTGAAGAGTCCGCGATGATCGAATCCATCGAAGGCAAGCGCGGCATGCCGCGGCTGCGCCCGCCGTACCTGGCGCAGATCGGGCTGTTCGGGCGCCCGACGCTCGAGCAGAACATGGAGACCCTGTACTGGGTGCGCGACGTGCTCGAGCGCGGCGCGGAGTGGTTCGCGGGCTTCGGCCGCAACGGTCGCCAGGGTCTGCGCTCGTTCTCCGTGAGCGGTCGGGTGCAGAAGCCCGGCGTCCATCTGGCGCCGGCCGGCATCTCGGTGCAGGACCTGATCGACGAATACTGCGGCGGCATGCTCGACGGCCATACCTTCTACGGCTATCTGCCTGGTGGCGCTTCGGGCGGCATCCTGCCCGCCTCGCTCGGCAACCTGCCGCTCGACTTCGACACGCTGCAGCCCTACGGCTGTTTCATCGGTTCGGCGGCGATCATCGTGCTCTCGGACCACGACCGGGCGGTGGATGCGGCGCGCAATGTCATGCGCTTCTTCAAGGACGAATCCTGCGGCCAGTGCACGCCCTGCCGTGTCGGCACCGCCAAGGCGCTCGCACTCATGGAGCAGGCGGAATGGGACCAACCGCTGCTGACCCAGCTCGCCGAGGCGATGATGGATGCGTCGATCTGCGGGCTCGGGCAGGCGGCGCCGAATCCGCTGCTGTCGGTGCTGAAGTACTTCGGCCACGAGCTGCACGGTGCGTGATGCGGCAGCGGATGAGAACACCACGGAGCGTTCGCGCATGACAGCAACCAGCCAATCCGAGATCGCCGCCTTGCCGGTCGAGTTCGTCATCAACGGCCAGTCTCTGGTCGGTCGCGCGGACGAGACCATCCTCGTCACGGCGCAGCGGCACGGGATCGAGATCCCGCGTCTTTGCTACACGGACGGCATGCGACCCGATGGCAACTGCCGCGCGTGCATGGTCGAGATCAAGGGCGAGCGTACGCTGGCCCCGTCCTGCGCCCGTTTTCCACGTCCGGGCATGGAGGTTTCGACCGACAGCGGGCGCGCGCTCAACGCGCAGAGGATCGTGCTCGAGTTGCTGCTCTCCGACATGCCCGAGGAGCAGTTCACGCTGCACTCGGAGCTGAATCACTGGGCGGAGAAGTTCGACCTCGGCAAGCCGCGCTTCGCGCCGCGGCCGCGCGTTGCCGCGGATCTCTCGCATCCGGCGATGGCGGTCAACCTCGATGCGTGCATCCAGTGCACACGCTGCGTTCGCGCCTGCCGCGAGCTTCAGATGAACGACGTCATCGGCTACGCCTGGCGCGGCGACCATTCGAAAATCGTCTTCGACCTCGACGATCCCATGGGGGCGAGCACTTGTGTCGCCTGCGGCGAGTGCGTCCAGGCCTGCCCCACCGGCGCGCTGATGCCGGCCCGTGGCGTCGGGCTGCAGGTGCCGGACAAGGTCGTCGACTCGGTATGCCCGTATTGCGGGGTCGGCTGTCAGCTCACCTATTTCGTCAAGGACAACGAGATCCTGTACGTCGAGGGCAGAGACGGACCGGCGAACCGCGGCCGCCTGTGCGTCAAGGGCCGCTATGGCTTCGACTACGTGCACCACCGGCAGCGGTTGACCAAGCCGCTGGTGCGACGGGAGGGCGTCGAGAAGTCCGCGGACTTCAAGATGGATCCGGAACAGATTCGCGATGTGTTCCGCGAGGCGACGTGGGAGGAAGCGCTCGATCTGGCCGCGGGCAAGTTGAAGTCGCTGCGCGAGCAACTGGGTGCGGGCGCGCTGGCAGGTTTCGGCTCGGCCAAGGGCAGCAACGAGTGCGCGTATCTCTTCCAGAAGCTGGTGCGCACCGGCTTCGGCAACAACAACGTGGACCACTGCACGCGACTCTGCCACGCCTCGTCGGTGGCGGCGCTGCTCGAGGGACTCGGCTCCGGGGCGGTTTCGAATCCGGTCATGGATGTGATGCTGGCGGATGTGATCCTGATCATCGGCGCCAACCCGACCGTCAATCATCCGGTCGCCGCGACCTGGATCAAGAACGCGGTCGCGAACGGCACGAAGCTCATCGTCGCCGATCCCCGCCGGACCGAGATCGCCCGCTATGCGACACATGTCCTGCAGTTCAACGCCGACACCGACGTCGCCCTGCTCAACGCGATGATGCACACCATCGTCCATGAGGGCTTGGTGAACGAGGATTTCGTCAACAGCCGGACGCTGGGTTTCGACGAGATCAAGGCGAACGTCGAGGGTTACAGTCCCGAGGCCATGGCACCGCTGTGCGGCATTCCCGCTGAAACGATCAAGGAGGTGGCGCGGCTCTTCGCGACCTCGAAGGGATCGATGATTCTGTGGGGCATGGGCGTCTCGCAGCACGTGCATGGCACCGACAACGCCCGCTGCCTGATCGCGCTCACCATGATCACCGGGCAGGTCGGCAGACCCGGCACCGGGCTGCATCCCCTGCGTGGACAGAACAACGTTCAAGGTGCGTCGGACGCCGGCCTGATCCCGATGGTCTACCCCGATTACCAGCGCGTCGACGACGACGAGATCCGGGCGAAATTCGAGCAGCTCTGGGGCGTGACGCATCTCGATCCGAGGCCAGGCCTTACCGTGGTGGAGATCATGGACGCCATCCACGAGGGGCGCATACGCGGCATGTACATCATGGGCGAGAACCCGGCGATGTCCGATCCGGACTTGAACCACGCGCGCGAGGCACTCGCCGAGCTCGACTGGCTCGTGGTGCAGGACATCTTCCTTACCGAGACCGCATACCTCGCCGACGTGGTTCTGCCCGCCTCGGCGTGGCCGGAAAAGACCGGGACGGTCACCAATACCGACCGCATGGTACAGCTGGGGCGACGGGCACTCGATCTGCCTGGGGAGGCGCGCCAGGATCTCTGGATCATCCAGCAGATGGCGCGGCGACTCGGGCTCGACTGGCACTACGCGGGACCGGACAGCGGCGTGGCGGAAGTGTTCGAGGAAATGCGCCAGGCGATGCCCTCGATCACGGGCATCACGTGGGAGCGCCTCGAACGCGAGGGATCCGTCACCTATCCCTGCGAAAGCGAGACCGACCCTGGTCAGCCGGTAGTGTTCGTGGACCATTTCCACACCGCGACCGGTCGGGCACGCCTCGTCCCCGCCGATATCATTCCAGCCGCGGAGCGCCCCGACGACGACTACCCGATGGTGCTCATCACCGGGCGCCAGCTCGAGCACTGGCATACCGGCGCGATGACGCGCCGCGCGAGCGTGCTCGACGCCATCGAACCGCACCCCGTCGCCTCGTTGCATCCGCTCGACCTCGATGCGCTCGGTGTCAAGCCGGGTGCGGTGGTCACGGTGGCCTCGCGCCGCGGCGCCATCGCCCTCTACGCGCGCGCCGACGAAGGCACGCCGCGCGGTGCGGTGTTCATCCCGTTCTGCTACTACGAAGCGGCGGCGAATCTGCTCACCAATCCGGCACTGGATCCCTTCGGCAAGATTCCGGAATTCAAGTACTGCGCGGTGCGGGTGAAGAAGGGCGGGCGGCTCGCCGCGACTTCGAGCTACGGCGGCGGCCAACTGCTGTCCGCCGTGACCTGAGCGAGCATCGGCAGCGATCCGGTTCGCACCGGATCAACGACCCGGGGTCGAGTGCACCGACTCCCGGCAGACTACTGCGATGGGCAGCATACCAAGCGAACGGAGGAATCCGATACATGCCATCCGACATCGAAATCGCACAGCACACGAAGCTCGAGCGCATCGCAACGGTTGCTGGGCGGCTCGGGCTCGACGAGGGGCATCTCGAGCCTTACGGGCACTACAAGGCGAAGGTATCCCTGGACTATGTCGATTCGCTCGCCGGGCGAGCGGATGGCAAGCTGATCCTGGTCACGGCCATCAGCCCGACGCCGGCCGGGGAGGGCAAGACGACCACCACCGTCGGCCTCGGCGATGCGCTGAACCGCATCGGCAAGAACGCCGTCATTTGCCTGCGCGAGCCTTCGCTCGGTCCCGTGTTCGGCATGAAGGGCGGTGCCGCCGGCGGCGGCTACGCGCAGGTGGTGCCGATGGAGGACATCAACCTCCACTTCACCGGTGACTTCGGTGCCATCGCGCTTGCCAACAACCTGCTCGCCGCGATGGTCGACAACCACATCCATCACGGCAACGAGCTCGGGCTCGATGTGCGTCGCATCGCGTGGAAGCGCGTGGTGGACATGAACGACCGCGCGCTGCGCGACATCGTCTGCTCGCTCGGCGGCACCGCGAACGGCTACCCGCGCGCGGACGGCTTCGACATCGTGGTCGCGTCCGAGGTGATGGCGATCTTCTGCCTCGCGACCTCGGTCAAGGATCTGAAGGAGCGGCTGGGCAACATCGTGGTCGGGTACACCCGGGACCAGAAGCCGGTCCGCGCGCGCGACCTCAAGGCGCATGGCGCCATGACCGTGCTCTTGAAGGATGCGCTCAAGCCCAACCTCGTGCAGACGCTGGAGAACAATCCGGCCTTCATTCACGGCGGCCCGTTCGCCAACATCGCGCACGGCTGCAATTCTGTCATCGCAACGAAGGTGGCGCTCAAGCTTGCCGATTACGTCGTGACGGAGGCCGGCTTCGGCGCGGACCTGGGTGCGGAGAAGTTCATCGACATCAAGTGTCGCAAGTCCGGGCTGCGTCCGTCTGCGGTGGTGATCGTCGCCACCGTGCGCGCGCTCAAGTATCACGGCGGCGTGGATCTGAAGGAGCTCAACCGCGAGAACCTGCAGGCCCTGGAAAAAGGCATCGAGAATCTGGAGCGGCACGTGAACAACGTGCGCAACCACTTCGGCCTGCCGTGCGTGGTCGCGATCAATCACTTCACCTTCGATACGCCAGCCGAGGTCGAGCTCCTCGCCAGAAAGATGGCGCATCACGAAGCCCCGGTGGTCCTCGCCAGGCACTGGGCCGAAGGCGGGAAGGGCGCCGAGGATCTGGCTCGCACCGTCGTCGACCTCATAGAGCGCGTGCCGTCGGATTTCCGCTTCGTGTATGACGACAATCTTGGCCTGTGGGACAAGATGAAGTCGATCGCGACCAGGATCTATGGCGCCGCCGACATCTCGGCCGACGGCAAGGTCAGGGCGCAGATCAAGAAGCTCCAGGAAGACGGCTATGGCGGCTATCCCGTATGCGTTGCCAAGACGCAGTATTCGTTTTCCACCGACGCCAGCATGCGCGGTGCGCCATCGGGCCATGTGGTCAACATCCGGGAGGTACGACTTGCCGCCGGCGCCGAGTTCATCGTGATGATCTGCGGCGACATCATGACCATGCCGGGCCTGCCGAAGGTGCCCTCGGCGGAGAAGATCGACATCGATGAGAACGGCAAGGTCGTCGGGTTGTTCTGAAGCGCAGGGCAATCCCGCCATGACTGTTGCGCCTCGCGATGAGATCGGTGCGTAGCCTGCCGCATGGAACCCACGAGCCCGCAGTTCTGGGTCGCGTTGCTGCAGATCATCGCCATCGACATTCTCCTCGGCGGAGACAACGCAGTGGTGATCGCGCTGGCCTGCCGGCGACTGCCACCGCGGCTGCGCAATCAGGGCATCTTCTGGGGCGTGTTCGGGGCCATCGCGCTGCGAGTGGCGCTGATTTTCTTCGCCATCACCCTGCTCAGATTCCCTTTCCTCAGGATCGTCGGTGCGCTGCTGCTCGTCTGGATCGGGGTCAAGCTGGTGCTGCCGGAGCAGGACGGCGCACACGACATCAAGGCTTCCGATCACCTGCTGGGAGCCATCAAGACGATCATCGTCGCCGATGCCGTGATGAGTCTCGACAACGTGATCGCGATCGCGGGCGCCGCCAAGGACAGCAGGATCCTCATCGTCCTCGGCCTGCTCATCAGCGTGCCGATCATCGTGTGGGGGAGCAAGATCGTGCTGGTGCTGATGGAGCGCTACCCCGTCATCATCACCGCGGGCGGCGCCCTGCTGGGCTGGATCGCGGGTAGCATGTTTGCAAGCGACGTCATCGTCCACGACTGGGTCGCAGCCAACGCGCCGTGGCTCGTCCAAGTCGCTCCGGTCGCGGGTGCCCTGCTCGTGATCGGTATCGGCAAGCTCGTGGCGCGGCGCATGTCGCGCGTGTCGGCCGCGGCGGCGATCGATCTCGCGGCCGGCGAGCAGGCCGTTCCCCCGCCCCATCAGCGCTGACGAGCCGGACGGCGTGGACACCCTCAGCTTTCTGCTGGCCGTCGATGGCTCCGAGGCTTCGGGCCGCACCGTCGAGCACGTGATCCAGCTCCTACGCTGGTACAAGCCCCCGGTCGATATACATCTCCTGAACGTCCAGCTGCCGATCCTCTCCGGCAACGTGAAGAGCTTCATTCGGCGTGATCAGCTCGAGGAATACTATCGGGACGAGGGCCACGCGGCGCTCAAGGCGGCACGCGAACGGCTCGACCACGCAGCGGTGGAATATGTGCCTCATATCGGCATCGGCGCCCCCGCGCAAGTCATCGTCGAGTATGCGAAGAAGTTTCACTGTCACCAGATCTGCATCGGGACGCGAGGCCTGGGCAGCGTGGCGGGACTGCTGCTCGGGTCTGTCGCGAACAAGGTGATCCACCTGGCGCCTTGCCCCGTTTTGCTGGTGAGGTGAGGCGCTGTCTGCTGTGAACGCTACTTGCTTGCGTGCGGCCGGTTTGACGGCCTTGATCCCGTTTCAACCCTGAGGAGAATCGCAATGCCAGAGGTAATGAATCGTCCTGCGGGCAGGTCCCTGGTGGCCCTCGCCGTGGCAACCGCCATCGGTCTTGCCGCAGGCGGTCCCGCAGTTGCAGCGTGGGAACCCACCAAGCCCATCGAGTTCGTGGTTCCGGCCGGAACGGGTGGCGGTGCGGACCAGATGGCGCGGCTCATCCAGGGCATCGTCACCAAGTACGGATTGACCAAGCAGCCGCTGGTGGTGGTCAACAAGGCGGGTGGTGCCGGCGCCGAGGGCTTTCTCGACGTGACGCAGAAGAGCAAGGGCGACCCGCACAAGATCATCATCACCCTCTCGAACCTCTTCACGACGCCGCTCGCGACCGGTACCCCCTTCAACTGGAAGGACATGACGCCAGTCTCGATGATGGCGCTCGACCAGTTCGTGCTCTGGGTGAACGCGGAGAAGCCCTACAAGAGCGTGCAGGAGTACATTGCGGCGGCGAACGCGGCCGGCCCAGGCAAGTTCAAGATGGGCGGCACAGGGTCCAAGCAGGAGGACCAGATCATCACCGTGGGCCTAGAGAAGGCGACCGGGGCCAAGTTCACCTACGTGCCGTTCAAGGGCGGCGGCGAGGTCGCGGTGCAACTCGTCGGCAATCACATCGATTCGACCGTGAACAACCCCATCGAAGCCGTCGCGCAGTGGCGGGCCGGTCAGCTGCGGCCGCTGTGCGTGTTCGACGACGAGCGCATGCCCTACAAGCAGAAAATCACGGAAACCCAGTCGTGGAACGACATTCCAACCTGCAAGGAGGCCGGGGTCAATCTCGATTACGTCATGCTGCGCGGCATCTTCATGTCTAGCGGCGTCAACGCCGACCAGCTCGCCTATTTCCAGAACCTGATGAAGAAGGTGCGCGAGACCGCAGAATGGAAGGAGTTCATGGAGAAGGGAGCGTTCAATCAAACCAGCATGTCCGGCGACGAATACAAGGCTTGGCTGGCGAGGGCCGAAGGCACTCACAAGCAGCTCATGGAAGAAGCGGGCTTTATCGCAAAGTGAGAAACGACGAGGTGGGCGGCCAGCATGAGTGATCCGGAAGAGGGGTCCGTCCCGCCTCGCCGCGGGCCGTCGGTCGCGCTGATGGAGGTGATCACGGCGGCCGTCCTGTTCGCGGTGGGCGCGGTCGTAATCTACGACAGCCAGCGGCTGGGCTCAGGATGGGGTTCCGACGGTCCGCAATCCGGGTACTTTCCCTTTTATATCGGTCTCACCCTGTGTCTGTCGGCGGCGGCGATCGCATTGCGCGCACTGTCCGGGGGGCTGCGTGCCGGCGAAACCTTTATCGACGGCGGACAGTTGCGGCAAATCCTCTCGGTGCTGGTGCCCGCGACGATCTACGTTGGGCTCATCCACCTGCTCGGGATCTACGTTGCCTCGGCTCTGTACATAGCCGTCTTCATGGTTTGGCTCGGCCGTTACGACATCGCTCGGGCGGTTGCGGTGAGCCTTGGCGTCGGTGTCTTCTTCTTTCTGATGTTCGAGAAGTGGTTTGCCGTTCCGCTGCCCAAGGGACCGCTCGAACGCATGCTCGGCTTCTAGCGCGGAGGAAGAGGCATTGACGGAGCTGACCTCGCTGTTTCAAGGCTTCGCGGTCGCTCTGACCGGCTACAACATCGTGCTCATGTTCGTCGGCATCGTGCTCGGCGTCCTCATCGGTGTGCTTCCGGGTCTGGGCGGCGCGAACGGGGTCGCAATCCTGCTGCCGCTCACCTTCACGATGCCGCCCACGTCCGCCATCATCATGCTCTCCTGCATCTACTGGGGGGCACTCTTCGGCGGTGCGATCACGTCCATCCTCTTCAACATCCCCGGCGAGCCGTGGTCCGTGGCTACTACTTTCGACGGCTATCCGCTCGCGCAACAGGGCCGCGCTGGCGAGGCGCTGACGGCGGCGTTCACGGCATCGTTCGTGGGCGCGTTCGTAGCCGTGCTGATGATCACTTTCCTGGCGCCGCTGGTGGCGAAGTTTGCGCTCAAGTTCGGTCCGCCGGAGTTCTTCGCGGTCTACATGCTCACGTTCTTCAGCTTCGTCGGCATGGGCAAGGGCTCGCCTTTCAAGACGCTCGCTGCGATGATGCTGGGATTTGCACTGGCGGCGGTCGGCCTCGATACCGTGACTGGTCAGCTTCGGCTCACCTTTGGCTCCACGGAGCTCATGCGCGGGTTCGATTTCCTGGTCGCGGTGATAGGCCTTTTCGGCATCGGCGAGATCCTGCTCACGATGGAGGAGGGGCTCGCATTCAAGGGTCAGAGTGCACGGATCGACGGCAAGGTGGTGCTCGAAACTTGGAAGAAACTGCCGCGCTACGGGATGACCATGCTGCGCAGTTGCCTGATCGGGTGCTGGATGGGGATCACACCGGGGGGTGCCACGCCGGCGTCGTTCATGGCCTACGGGGTGGCGAAGCGGGCCTCGCGGGACGGCGAGAAGTTCGGTACGGGACAGCTGGAGGGTGTGATCGCCCCTGAAACGGGCGCCCATGCGGCAGGCACCAGCGCACTTCTGCCCATGCTGGCGCTGGGTATCCCCGGTTCGCCCACGGCGGCTGTTCTCCTCGGCGGCCTCCTGGTCTGGGGGCTGCAGCCGGGCCCGCTACTTTTCGTCGAGCAGAAGGACTTCGTCTGGGGGCTCATTGCGAGCATGTACCTCGGGAACATCGCGGGACTCATCGTCGTCCTGACCTCGGTGCCTCTGTTCGCGGCGATCCTGCGTATCCCGTTCTCTATCATCGCGCCGGTGATCATCGTGATCTGCGCGATCGGGTCCTACACGGTGCACGGCGCCATGCTCGACGTGTGGCTCATGCTGCTCTTCGGCGTGGTGGGATATGTGTTCAAGAAGCTGAATTACCCGCTTGCGCCGATGGTGCTGGCGCTGGTGCTCGGTGACAAGGCGGAAGATTCGTTCCGGCAATCGATGCTGTTCTCCGAAGGCAGCCTCGCGATCTTCTGGTCCAACTGGCTCGTTGGCAGCATTGCCACGCTGGCGATCGCCATGCTCTTCTGGCCGCTCCTTTCGGCAACGATGAGGAGGATTCGATCCGGACGCGTGGAACCCTTTGAACCGGGACAGGCGCGTTAGCGCGAAGGAGGGACAAGATGCCGGTTATTGCCATGACCCATGAGATGGGCTCCCTCGCGCGGGATGTCGCACTCGAACTGGCGGCACGGTTGGGACTCAAGTCCTTGCAGCACGAGGTGGGGGATCACATCGCGGAGCGCCTGCACGTGCCGAAGAGCCTGATCCGTCGTCTGCGGGAGGGCAAGGCGGGATTTCTGGAGAAGCTGCGGACGGACGAAGACGCCGAAGCGGTCGTCACGGCAGAGGAGGTTCTGACGCTCGCGTCCCAAGGCAACGCCGTGATTCGCGGCTGGGGGGCGACCTGCCTGTTGCGCCCGGTTCCCCATATTCCTTGCGTGCGCGTGACCCGCACGGTGGAGAACCGCGTCCGCTGGCTGATGGAGAATGTGGACCTGGACGATGCAGACGCGGCACTGCACGAGATTCGTCGCTCCGACAGCGCCCACGCCGCGCGGATGCACGAGCGCTTCGGCGTGAGCTGGGGCGATCCTACGCTGTACGACCTCACCCTCAATACCGATCGACTGACCATCGAAAGCTGCGTCGAGCAAGTGCTGCATCTGCTCTCCCGACCGGAGTTTCAGGAGACGCCAGAATCGCGGGCCAAGCTCGCGAACATGACTCTCGAGGCGCATGTTCGGGCCGCCCTGCGCAACGATGGGGCCACGCGCGACGTCCGGGTCACCATCGAGGCCGACGGCAGCCGCATCATCCTGCGCGGCATCGTGGTTTCCCAGGCCGAGCGAGACGCAACGGAGCGCGTCGTGCGCAGCGTGCCGCAGGTGGCCGGGATCGATGACGAGCTCAAGCTCATGACGCGAAGCAAGATGTTTCCTTCGTCCAAATACTCCTGACTGCCCCGACCGGCCGCTCATACTTTTCCGACCCCTCCACGAGGACCCCCGCATGAACAAGGCACTTTCCGGCTTTCGCATCCTCGACATGACCCATGTCCAGGCCGGTCCGACCGCGTCGCAGCTCATGGCCTGGCTCGGGGCGGACGTCATCAAGTTCGAGCCGCCCACCGGCGATGTGACACGCGGCCAGCTGCGCGACGTGCCGAACGCGGACAGTCTCTATTTCACGATGCTGAACTGCAACAAGCGCTCGATCACGGTCAACATGAAGAACCCGGCGGGCAAGGAGGTCTTCATCTCCCTGCTTAAGCACTGCGACGTCGTGATGGAGAATTTCGGGCCGGGGGTGCTCGACAGGCTCGGCTTCCCGTGGGAGAAGGTGCACGAGATCAACCCGCGTATCGTGATGGCATCGATCAAGGGCTTTGGTTCGAACGGACCGTATGCGGACTTCAAGGCCTACGAGAACGTGGCGCAGGCCATGGGCGGCTCGATGAGCACGACCGGCTTCAACGACGGGCCGCCGCTGGTCACTGGGGCGCAGATCGGCGACTCCGGGACCGGCCTGCATCTCGTCATCGGCGTCCTCGCGGCGCTGCATCATCGAAACACGAGCGGACAGGGGCAGTATGTCGAGGTGGCGATGATGGATTCCGTGATGAATCTTTGCCGCGTCAAGTTCCGCGACCACCAGCGGCTCAAGCAGGGTGCCCTCGCAGAGTACTCGATCGCGACGGAGGGGCTCGATACGGCGCCGCGCGCGGGCAACGACTCGGGTGGAGGGCAGCTCGGCAACGCCGTACGCTGCAAGCCGGGCGGTCCCAACGATTACATCTACGTCGTTGTCCAGGAGGCCGTCTGGAACGGGCTCGCGACCCGCATCGGCGGTGAGGCGCTCGCCAAGGACGCGCGCTTTGCCTCCATCGGCGAGCGCCGGAAGAACCAGAATGAGATGTGGCGGCTGATCGAGGCGTTCGCTTCGAACTACACCAAGCGCGAGTTCATGCAGCTGCTGAACGATATCGACGTGCCGTGCGGTCCGATCATGAGCACCCACGACCTCGCCAACGACGCGCACGTGAAGCTCCGCAACATGTATGTGGAGCTCGATCATCCCCAGCGCGGGATATGGCACAACGTCGGCATGCCGATCAAGCTGTCGGATTCTCCTGCCGACATCGCGCGTTCGCCGCTCCTGGGCGAGCACACGGACGAGGTCCTGCGCGAGGTGCTGGGCTATGCGGATGCCGAGATTGAGGCCATGCGGGAAGCGGGTGCCTTTTCCAAGGAGCCGCCGAAGATCCAGGACTATCATCCCCTGCGTGCCTGAAGGCTGCATGCACGCCCAAGCCCATGCCTGCGGCTTCGGCGCGGCGCATTCGCCGTTGCGGCCACGGTTCGCAGCGTCGGGCATACGCCATGCTTTCGGCTCTGGCGCCCGACACCACCGAGATGTCTCATTCACCTTCTCCGAACTCCCTGGAAGCGGTCCGACTCGGAAGCGCGGGCATCACGCGCGCGTAGAGGGGCGCTGCGTTGAGCCTGCGCAAAGCCCTCGAGATCGTCAGCGCGACCGATGTCGGGCGCCTGCGCGACCATAACGAGGATTGCATAGGCGTCGACGCCGACCTCGGATTGGCAGTGCTCGCCGACGGGATGGGAGGTTACAGTGCCGGCGAGGTAGCGAGTGGGATTGCCGTGGCAACGCTGATGACCGACCTCAAGGCAGCGCTTGCACGGAAGGACCAGCATGCCGAAAGGCGCAATGGCTGCGATGCTGCGCAAGTCGCGATGTTGCGAGAGGGGATCGCCCGCGCTAATGCATCGATCCTGCTGGCGGCATCGGGGCAATCGCAGTACTCGGGCATGGGGACGACGCTCGTCACCGCGCTTTTCCACGACGACCGGGTTACGGTTGGCCATGTGGGCGACTCTCGGCTCTATCGGCTACGCGACGATGCATTCGAGCAGGTCACGCGCGACCACAGTCTGCTTCAGGAGCAGATCGACCGCGGCCTCCTCACGCGAGAGCAGGCGCGTCGTTCGCAGAACAGGAATCTGGTTACGCGCGCACTCGGTATCGATCCTGGCCTCGCAGCGGAGATTCATGTGCACGGCGTATTGGCCGGCGACATCTACCTCATGTGCTCGGACGGCCTTTCCGACATGGTCTCGGACGAGGACATGCATCTCGCCCTGTCCAGCATGCGGGACAAGATGCAACTCGCTGCCGATCACCTCGTCCGCATCGCCAATGACCATGGCGGAAAGGACAACATTTCTGTCGTTCTGGTACGGGTATTGCAACTGTTTCCGGCATCTGCCGGTTTTTTCGCCAAAATCAAGTCTTGGATGAAGTAGAGCAACGGGGATAATGCAATGGCGAAGTTGATTCTTAGCCTCGATGGCATCGTGCTCAAGGAGCAGGAACTCACGAAGGAGCGCACGACCATCGGACGCAAGCCGCACAATGACATCCAGATCGACAACCTCGCGGTGAGTGGAGAGCACGCCGTTATCGTCACCATCCTCAACGACTCGTTTCTCGAGGACATGGGGAGTACCAACGGTACCCTCGTGAACGGTGCGAGCGTCAAGAAGCACTTTCTCCAGAACGGTGATGTCGTCGAAGTGGGCAAGTACAAGCTGAAGTACATCAACGAGGTCGCATCGAGCACCACTGCGGCAGATTTCGAGAAGACGATGGTGCTGCGGGCGCCGTTGTCGCGAACCCAGTCTGGCTCCAGATCTCTTAGCGACACGCAGATGGGGCACGCGGTCCGCACTCACGGCGTCGGCACGGTAACGTCGCTCAACCGCGTGGCCGCCCCAACACCGGGGAGCACGATGCAGCCTGCGATCCAGGCAACTTCTACCGCCGGCGTCGTTGCCCACAGCAGACCGATCGCAGCCGTGGCCGCAGCGTCGGCCGTCGCCCTCGGCGTGGAGCAGTTGTCGCCGCCCGTGGCTACGGCCATGACATCTCAATCCACGCCGGTGGGCGCGCGGTCCATAACCGTCTCGCAACCTGCTCCGGCTGCGATGCCGCTCGCTGCCATCCAGATTCTGACCGGACCGAGCGCCGGACGGGAATTGGAGCTTGCCAAATCATTGACGACCGTGGGCAAGCCAGGAGTTCAGGTGGCCGTCATCACACGCCGTCCGCAGGGTTACTACATCACCCACGTCGAAGGGGCGAGCTTTCCCATTCTCAACGGCAAAGCTCTGGATACACAGGCCCATCCACTCAGTGATCACGACATCGTCGAACTAGCCGGCGTGAAGATGGAGTTCTTTCTCAAGTCCTGATGCGCCCCAACGGGCTCGGGATCGTTACCAAAACACCGCACAAGAACCGGCGTCTCCTTGTTTGCGGGCGCACCGCTGCTGGTTTCCCTGGTACCGGAGCGCCGGTCCCCGCGTTCGGTGAAGGCGTCCGAGCGACACCGAGGGAAGAGGTTGCTATCATGGAACGGACTCGGCTGGCTCGTTCCAAGTCACCCTGGCAGCCGGGGTGCCTCGTTGCGAATGGTGGCTGCGACCGACGATAATGACTCGGCACCAACGGTTCGGGATCCGGAACACCTTCTCTGCAGCGCGTAGTTGCTGCCGTGCGACAGGGAGGTGGTCGTGAAGCTGCAGGTTCTGGGGTGCAGCGGCGGCATCGGCGGGAATCTGCGCACAACAGCTTTCCTGGTCGACGAGGACATCCTGATTGATGCCGGCACCGGGGTCGGCAGCCTGAGCCTCTCTGAAATGAGCCAAGTCGATCACGTTTTCGTGACGCACTCCCACCTCGACCACATCGCTTGCATCGCCTTCCTCGTCGATTCGGTTGGCTACATGCGCGAGCAACCCCTGACCGTGCACGCGACCGCGGAGACCCTCCAGGTTCTGCGCGAGCACATCTTTAACTGGCATGTCTGGCCCGATTTCACCACGATCCCGAATGCGCGCCGTCCTTATCTGCGGTACGAGCGCTTCGAGGTCGAAAAACCCGTCGTACTCGACGGTCGATCCATCACGGCGATCGAGGCAAACCATGTGGTGCCGGCAGTCGGGTTTCATCTGGATAGCGGGGTGAACAGTCTCGTCTTCTCCGGTGATACCGGACGGAATCGGTGGCTGTGGCAGTATGTAAACCGCGTGGAAAACCTCCGCTATCTCATCATCGAGACTGCTTTTCCCGACAAGGAGCGAGACCTTGCGATCGCGTCGAAGCACCTGTGCCCCTCGATGCTCGCAGCAGAACTCGCCGAGCTGCAGCGTCCGGCCGAGATCCTTATCACCCATCTCAAGCCCGGCGAGGCGGAGCTCACGATGCGGGAGATCCATCACCGCGTAGGTCGCTTCCGGCCACGGATGCTGCTCCACGGAGAGAGCTTCGATTTCTAGCCGCCTTTGACGACGCACGCGCTCGCGAGGCGAGCAGGTCCATGGCGGGAGTGTGTCGTGCTCTCCAATCGTGGCCATGACTCGGTACGATCCTTGCAGACGTTGGCTGTGCTACCGAAGTAGATACCGCCCGACGGACCGAGAGCACTGCTCCAGGGTCGTCACGCCAAGCTTCGATCCACCTTGACATGAGACCTGACGCGCAATCGACGAACGTGCTTGCAGCAGCGAGGGGACCCTGCCCCTCCGGCGTCGTGGAGGCGTTCGCAGCGTCGCCCGGTGTGACGGTGCGCTGGCCTAGGTCGGCCTGTGTGATCAGTCGAGGATGAAAAGTGCATGAGCGCTACGTTGGAACCTGGACGCCCGTCTCCGGGGCCGGAGAACCTCGCTGCGAAGCTCGAGTTCTCGAAGCGGTTGCAGGCGGTAACGAACCGGATCCATGCCACCGCGAACATCGAAGAGATCATGCTCGAGGTGAGCCAGGACCTTTGCAATCTGCTCGATGCAGACCGGCTCACCATCTATATCACGAGCGAAGACCGGCAGACCATCGTGTCGAAGGTCAAGACCGGTCTGTCGTCGTTCAAGGATCTAAGGCTTCCCATCAACGAGCAAAGCATCGCCGGTTATGTGGCCGTCCACCGCCGTCCTGTCAATCTCAAGGACGTTTACGACGATCACGAACTCAGGAGCTACAGACCTCCGATCCACTTTCTCAAGGAGGTCGACAAGCGCACCGGCTACCGCACACGGCAGATGTTGGTGGCGCCGATCGTCGACGGTCCCGCCAAGGAGTTGCTAGGCGTCATTCAGCTCATCAACACGAAGTCAGGTGGACCCTTCCCGCATTTCGCCGAGGATGGCGTTGCGAGCGTCGCGGAAACCCTCGCGATCGCACTCAGGCAGAGGCACAAGACGCAGCAGCTGATCCGTGGAAAGTTCGATCACCTGGTAGCGGTGGCCGCAATCTCAGCGGACGAACTCGAGCTGGCAACGCGTTCTGCTCGACGTAAGAACGTCGATGTGGAGGACGTGTTGATAGACGAATTCCAAGTGAGGGTCGACGCAGTGGGCAATGCCTTGGCCGAGTTCTTTGGAGTGCCCTACCAGTCTTACAAGGCGGACATGGTCAAGCCGATGGACCTGCTCCGAAACCTGAGTCGAAGCTATCTCGAAGAGAATCAATGGCTCCCGATCGAGGACTCGAAAGACGGCATCCTCGTCGTTTCGGGGGATCCGGAACGGGTCCGCAGTGCAAGGGTCGTCAACAACGTCTTCCCCAAGAGCAAGATCCTCTACCGCGTCACCACGCGACGCGAGTTCGTGCACTACCTCGATCTCTTCTACGGGGGTGGGATCGCCGACTCGGGCGACATCGGGGATATCCTCGAGGGTCTCACCGAAGACGGTGAGCTCGATGCGACAGATGCCGACGGTATTGATCAGGCGCAGGACAATGAGGTTGTCAAGCTCGTCAACAAGATCATCATCGACGCTTTCCATCAGGGAGCGTCCGACATCCACATCGAACCCTACCCCGGCAAAGGCAAGACCGAAGTGCGCTTCCGCAAGGACGGTACCCTCTTCCCGTACATCTCGGTACCGGCTTCGTATCGCGCTGCAATAGCGGCTCGCATCAAGATCATGTGCGATCTGGACATCGCGGAGCGTCGCAAGCCTCAGGACGGCAAGATCAAGTTCAAGCGCTTCGGACCGCTCGACATCGAGTTGCGGGTTGCGACCGTTCCCTCGCAAGGTGGTCTCGAAGACATCGTTATGCGCATTCTGGCGGCCGGTGAGCCCATCCCTCTCGACAAGCTCGCACTCGCCGACCGTAACGCCGAGGCGCTGAAAGATTGCATTTCGAAGCCCTACGGTCTCTTCTTCGTCTGCGGACCGACCGGATCAGGAAAAACTACCACCCTGCATTCAGTTCTCGGCTACCTCAACACTCCCGAGACCAAGATATGGACGGCCGAGGATCCGGTCGAGATCACGCAGCGGGGATTGCGGCAGGTGCAGATGAACGTGAAGGCAGGTCTCAACTTCGCGACAGCGATGCGGGCGTTTCTGCGCGCGGATCCCGACATCATTATGGTAGGCGAGATGCGCGACAAGGAGACTACTGCTATCGGGATCGAAGCCTCGCTCACAGGTCACCTGGTGTTTGCCACGCTCCACACGAACAGCGCGCCAGAGTCGATTGTTCGGCTGCTCGATATGGGCATGGACCCGTTCAACTTTGCCGATGCTCTCTTGGGCGTACTGGCGCAGCGTCTCGCGAAACGCCTCTGCGGCAAATGCAAGAAGCCCCGTGTCGCTGGACAGGACGAGGTCAAGGCGATGCTGGAAGAGTACTGCCAGGAGCTTCGAAACGCGCCGTTCTGGAAGACCGACCCGAAGGGCGCCTATGAAGAAGTGTACAAAGAATGGGTGAAGTCGTTTGCCGACGAGCATGGACAGTTCACCGTCTATGCACCGGTGGGGTGCGAGGCTTGCAACAACACCGGGTACCGCGGGCGGGTCGGGCTCCACGAGTTGTTGGTGGGTACGGACGCGGTGAAGAAACACATTCAGGAGCATTCCCGCGTCGCGGACATGCTCGTCACGGCGTTGGAGGAGGGCATGCGTACTCTGAAGCAGGACGGCATCGAGAAGGTGCTTCAGGGGATCACCGACATGCACCAGGTGCGCGCTGTCTGCATCAAGTGACCAGCGGCGCGCAAGTCTTCGAGATTCGCCGGGAGTTGCGCTGATGAAATTGGACCTCGACGCTGCCGTCGACTTCTTCGATCGCGCGGAGGAGCTCAATCGGGTCGGCATAGCGCTTTCGCGCGAGAAGGACATCAACCGGCTGCTCGAGACCATCGTGCTGGCGGCCAAGACCATAACGAAGGCGGACGCTGGCACGCTCTACCGCCTCGAGGATGGAACGCTGCGCTTCGAGATCATACGTACCGACTCACTCGGCCTTTCGCTGGGGGGGACGACCGGACGGCCGATCACGCTGGACCCGATCCCGCTGTACGACGAATCGGGACGGCCGAATGAGTCCATGGTCGTGGCCTACGCCGCACTGCGAGAGATCACCGTCAACATCGCAGATGCTTATGCGGCAGAGGGCTTCGACTTCTCCGGTACTCGCCTCTTCGATCAGAAGACCGGTTACCGATCGCGGTCATTCCTGACCGTTCCCATGAAGAACCACGAAGATGAAGTCATCGGTGTGCTGCAACTCATCAACGCCACGGCGCATGACTCCGGGGACATCGTTGGCTTCTCCGAAGCAGACCAGAGGCTGGCGGAGTCGCTCGCCTCTCAAGCCGCCATCGCTCTTACGACCAGATTACTCATCAACCAACTCGAGCAGCTCTTCGAGTCGTTCATCAACCTCATCAATGCGGCGATCGACGACAAGTCTCCCTACACGGGGCGTCATTGCGAGCGGGTCCCCGCGCTGACGATGATGCTGGCCGACGCTGCGCATCGTATCGACTACGGTCCTCTGAAGAACTTCGTCATGACCGACAAGGATCGGTACGAACTCAAGATCGCCGGTCTGTTGCACGACTGCGGCAAGGTTACTACGCCCGTGCACGTGGTCGACAAGGCGACGAAACTCGAAACCATTTTCGACCGCATCAAGTTGGTCGACACCCGCTTCGAGGTGCTGAAGCGCGACGCGGAGATCGAGATGCTCCGTGCTCGGATTGAGGCCATGAAACGTGGAGACTCAGACGCGGCAGCGCGGCTCGAAGCAGGATTCAATGCGGTAATTGTCGAACTCGACGAAGAGCGGACTTTCCTACGGTCGTCCAATATCGGAACGGAAGCCATGTGCGCGGAAGACCAGGAACGAGTGCGGACGATCGGGAAGCGCCGCATGTGGCGCAACGAGCGTGGAGCATGGGCCAGTTTTCTAAGCGACGAGGAAATTGGCAGTCTGACGATCCGTTCGGGCACCCTTACCGCCGAAGAGCGACAGATCATCAACCATCACATCGAGGTCACGATCCAGATGCTTGAGTCCCTGCCGTGGCCCCGTCATCTCAAGAATGTTCCAGAGTACGCAGGCGGACACCATGAGCGCATGGACGGCAGGGGCTACCCTCGCGGGCTTACGCGCGAACAGATGTCGGTACCCGCGAGGATCATGGGCATTGCGGACATATTCGAGGCGCTCACTGCCGGCGACCGCCCCTACAAGACAGGCAAGACGCTTACCGAGGCGCTCACCATTCTCGGGAAGCTCAAGTTGAACGGCCACATCGACCCGGACCTGTTCGACGTGTTCGTGCGCGAGAAGATCTGGCTGAGGTTCGCGCAGGAGTTTCTGGATGCGGAGCAGATCGACGACGTCGATCTATTGCGCATACCAGGCTATCGTGCCTGACCAGTTGGCGCCGGGTAGCCGGAAAGGAACACGACGGAGGCATAGCAGGAATTGTCTGCCAGACCTTTCAATGTGCAACCAGTGCAGCTTCCGATGAGCGCCGAGGGGGCTGTGTTTCATTCGTGCAAAACAGGGTGTTACGCACACGGACGAACGGTCGCCACGCGTGGCACGGGGGTTGCGTAGAAGAGCGCAACACGAAAAGTGTTTCTTGTGCAGTGAAATCCTAACCAAACCATGGAGACTATGATGAAACGCGTTCAACAAGGTTTTACCCTGATCGAACTCATGATCGTCGTGGCGATCGTCGGCATCCTCGCCGCGATCGCGTTGCCTGCGTACCAGGATTACATCGCCCGTTCGAAGGTGTCCGAAGTGATGGCGGCGCTCGGTGCAGCGAAGACGTCCGTCTCGGAGTTCGCGGGTACCAACAATAGGTTGCCGACGACGACCGACGAGGCGGGGATTTCCGCTCCCGCCGCGTCGGCCAAGTACATCAGCGGTCTGTCGTGGGCCAATAATCGGGTCCAAGCCGTCGTCAAGGCCGGTGGCGTTGTGGCGGCTCTCGATAACGCAGTCGTCTACATGACGCCGACCATGGACGCGACGACCAACCAGGTAACGTGGAACTGCGGTACCACCGCCGCGTCGACCGCGTACAAGTATCTCCCGTCCAACTGCCGCAACAATAGCTGACCGTAGCTCCGCCCAGCGGACAGCACCCACCAGAGCCCCGAAAGGGGCTCTGTTCTTTTCGGCGTTGGTTGGCGCGCCGGCGTCTTGGAAGGTGTGTTATGCGCATCAGGTTTGCGATGGGGTACCAGCAGTGAGGTGCGCGCCGCAGGCAGTGAAGACCTCCAGGGAACCGGCTGGGGGCACGACCCTACAAGGAACGTCTTCCGCGCGCGGCGGAAGATGTCTCCACCGAGTACTCTATGGCCTGTTCCTCATAAGCTGGGTGGGCTACCTGCTCGTCCAACTCGGAGAGCCGTACGACGAGGCCGAGCATTGTCACGTCGCGTGGCTCATGGGGAAGGAGGGACAGGAACCGCTTCGCGACTTCTTTCAACACCACCAACGCG
>JAEUMX010000475.1 GCA_016791285.1 Burkholderiales bacterium | reverse complement strand
CCGTCAATCAGCCGTACGATCTACACGCGCCTACCGCACGGACCGGGTCCGCCTGCGAAAGATGTTCTCCGCTGCCACGGTCTTGGATCGAAGCGGCAGTCGCTCGTCCGAGAGCGCATCCAGGAAATCCGACAGGCGCTTGGACTTGAGGATCACGTAAAACGCGAATGCCACCGACGGTACGCCCACAAGCAGGAAGTACAGGATCTTCATGCCCCAAGTCGCGTCCGCTTCAGCGATCAGATTCATCCCCAGGAATCCGGTGATGACGGTAGCCAACATTCCGAATACGGTGGAGACGGTCAGGCGCACCATCGAATTCGACTGGCGGCGCAACGTGTCGCTGTCGAGGTAGCTGCTCATGTCCTGGATTTCCTCGCGCACCTCGTTGTACAGGTCTTCGGTGCCGAGGTTCTCGGCGCACATGTGAAAAAGCTCCCGTGCCTGCGCCTGATCGGAAACGTCGTGAAACCAGTAACGGTGGGTGAAGCGCAGGAAGATCTCGAAGGTCTGCCGGATCAGGCGCTTGAACTGTCGCACGCTGTCCGCGTTGTGGATGTCCAGCTTGTTCAGCGCGATCACCAGCCGGTCGGATAGCATCAGCAGCGCCGCGCGATGAAAGTGCGCGATCAGGAAGAGCAGGAAATACTGGTGCCGGAACTGGCCGAGCATGCCAGTACCGGGATCGACGAACGTTGGTGCCCGGGCGCTGCCGACCGCGATCAGGATCGGCCCGCTGCATACGAAACGGGTGTTGAGCTCGGCGATCTCGGTGGACCAACCGCGGTCATAGCAGTAGCGCCGTTCGAACCGCAGCAGGTAGCGCTCGGAATACGGCAGGACGCCGCGCTCGCCCGGCGGCGTGGCCAATCCCATGCGAATGAAGTCGGCCCGCGTCAGAACATGCGGATCGTCCAGCGCGATGTAGGCCATCAGCGGCATGCGGTGGAATTCGATCTGCCGATACCGGATGAGACCCGGTTCCCCGGAGTAGTGCAGCGCCAGCGGCTTCAGCAGGAACTCCCAGTGGGCGGCGATGTACGGTGAGCGATATTGGGAGACGAACGCCAGGTACTTCTCCTCGATCTCGTAGTCGGAAGAAGAGAGCGCCCGCCCATCCGCCGACAGCCACTCGATCTTGTCGACGCAGTGACTGCCGGTGCCGTCGGCATCCCAGTCCAGCGGATAGGCGCGCCCGAAGCGATACAGGGTGTGCTGCACTTCGTCGAGGGTGAGGTCGTCGGCGAAGAATTCCACCGCGAGCAGCACGACGTCGATGTCGTAGAAGAAGTAGAGCTCGACGTGGCCGACCTCGAATGTCAGTGGCGGCCTGTCGCGCCGGTAGATCACCTTCGCCTTGGCGATGTCGCGGCGGCGGAACACGCGCACCGGAGACTCCGAATGCCAGCCGCCTTTGCCGCGGGCAAACCCCTCGCCGTAGAGAAAGCGCTGCACGTGCGGGAGAAAGGTCACGAACTCGTTGTAGTGGCGTCTCTGAAAGGTCGACTGATCTCCAGTGAACTCGGAAGACAGCTCGCGCCAGGGGTTGCCCGGTCCGGCGTTCTCCAGCACCTCCCAGTGCTTCTGGATCTGCGCGTTCTCCTGGATCGGCATGAGTTGCAGCGGCCACAGCAGGATCTGCCGGAAATGGCGCACCATCGTGTCCGGGGCAGTAACGTCGACGTTCATCCAAGACCTCCGCGGGAGGAGCACTGCCATCGCTGCCGGCGATCGACGGACTTGGCGGTCCAGGCGCGGCGAGCGGGATGCCGAGCACGTTGGAAGATCGCGACCGGGGGGCGTTCTCAAATCCGATGGTAACCGGGATCTACGTCCCCTGAAGTCCCCTCTTTCTTGGATGAACGCCACGGAAGGGCATGGCAACTGCGCCGTGCAGTGGGGGAGCCCGGCCTCAATTCGACGATGCTCTGTGATGGTTGACGCAGGCGTTGGGTGCTATGGAAGGCGGCGGCTTCTGCAATCCCCACTCGGCGTCACAGCACGCCGCCGAAGTGCGTATACCAGGTGTGGCAATGCACGACCTGGGCGTCGACCGGTTCGGCATTGAACGCGATGCAGTTGCTAAACGCGGACAACGTCGACTTGAGCCCGGCGTCGGTTTGCGCGAAGAGCGCCGGGCCGGCCGTGAGACCCCGGGCAGTCAGATTGCCTTCCTGCGCGGCCTGATCACCGAAGCAGCGCACCTCGACCGCGATCAGTTTGGCGAGCTCGCGGCTCAGGTACTCGACGTGGATGCCCGCGCCGCCGTAGACGTTGGTGAGGAACAGCGCTTTCATTCGGGCCTCCGGGGTTGCGTGCGGGGCGATTATACCCAGCTCGGTGGGACGGGTCCGTGGTGGTCGAGCTAACGTCAATTGTGGTGTATGAGATGTCTTGGGCATGTTGAGATCAAGCGGCCATTTTCTGCTGTTGCGACGGATCGTCGGGTACCGGAATTCCGTCCTTAAAGAGCCTGCCGTCGAGCAGGTCGGCGATGCGCTC
>JAEUMX010000090.1 GCA_016791285.1 Burkholderiales bacterium | reverse complement strand
CACGGATCGAGGGAGATATCATCCCGTACAATCACTTCGCAATTGGGGGTGGGGCGGGTGATATGGCGGCGACATGGGTGGTGCGCGAGGATTCACCGACTGCCGATTCGGTTCAGATTACTATTGCTATCCCCAAAAGGGAGAGTCATGAGCACGCAGCGAGTGATCATTACCGGTACCGGCGCAGGCTGTGGGGTGCGAATTCCTAGGCAAGCGGCGGCAATGCTGCTGCCAGGTGCAAAGATTAAACGAACATCCGCGTAGAGTGCTGGCGTGGTCGCTCTGTTATTGTAGCGAGGGCCGTTTGGATCCCACGTCCGTGCGTTACCGCTCACCCGCCAGCATCAAGATCGCGCGGACAAGGGCGTCAGAGAAATGGTAGCCGTTGGCCGCTAACGCATCGAGCATCGGCCGCACGGATTCGATCAGTCCGCGCTTCTTGGCTGCGAGGAGGACACCGGCGCTTCCGATCACGCTCAGTCCGAGATTCGTCGCGATCTTGCGGCCAGCCTTTTCGTCCATGAGGACCGAAGCCGACAGCTTCAGAGCAAGACGAATCGCAGCCGACTCACCCGCGTCGAGAAGGGGAAGCGGCGGCAGGGCGGGGACAGGGTCAGGTGTTTCCGTGAGCAGTTGCGCTTGAAACGCGTCGCAGATGGCGCGCGCGCCGGGTTTCTCCGGATCGGCCAGACATTCGACTGCCACGGCATGAGGCACGAGCACCTCGCCGAGGACCTGGGGCAGGAGTTCGAGTCTGTGGATGCGACCGAAGGCAATCAGCGGACCGGCGTCCGCGACCACCGACTCACCCAATCGCGGCGAGCTCTGCGTCGAGGTCTTGCGGCGCGTAGTCGACCGTGGGGACGCCGATTGCCGCGAGTTGCTCGACGAATGCTTCGTAGGACAGACTCGCCAGTCTGGCGGCCTTGCCCAGACTTAGTGTGCCATCCTGGAAGAGCTTGATGGCGAGTGCGACGCCGACGCCGGAGCGCAGCAGCTCCTCGTCGAGCGGGACGGCAACGAACAACGGGTGGCCGTGTTTAGCCACGACCGCGAGCTTGCCCTGCTCCGCGTTCCTTACCAGTTCGCCGGTGCGTTCCCTGAGATCGCGGACAGTGAAGGATTCCATGGCCACTCCAAAATGTGCCGTCAAATGATGGCACATTCTATCATTCTGCGGTGACGGTCCGAGCGGGAAGAGAGTGGTCGAAATGCCGCAGTGGAGAAGAACAACTGCTACGCTTTTGCAACGGTGCTGTTGAGCGTTGTGCAGCGCTGTACAGCAAATATGGCAACGGTCGGTGGGTTAAAGTAATATAATAATCAACACGTTAAGATTCACAATCGCGCTACGAACCAGGGGGTCGTGGGTTCGAATCCTGCCGGGCGCGCCAAGTTATCAATAGATGAGTCAACCTAACCCTTCTTAGTTTCAGCGGTGGGGGCTTGCTGTGCGCGGTCATGCCGCGACGGTTGTGCCCAAGATGTCCGCGATCGTCTCTTCCTTGACGCCCGCCTCCCGCAGCCGCATTTCCCCTCAAAGTGTCCTTGCTTTGCTGGTTGGCGTACGCGGACTGGCGGAAGACTTGGCTCGCACTTTCGCACTTGCTGGCTTCTTGGCCGCCGGCGTCTTCTTGGTGGCTTCAGTCTTCCCGACCTTGAGCGACTTGCGGGGCGTCGTGGTAGCGACTCTTGCCGGCGTCCTGGTCAACTTGGTTGCCGTCGACTTGTGGCGAGGGGTGTCGGGCTTCGTGGCCGGAGCGACATCTGCCATCTCGATGCCAAACACATCGGCGAGAAGGGCCTCCTCGAGCACCTTGCCGGCGGTCGGAGCCTGTTTTGATTTCGGCAGGCCGGCGCCCGCCTGCGTGACGAGATCCTTCGCATCGACGCGGCGCAGAGTGAAGATCAACTCAGGTTGTTCATCAAGGCGCGCGCCCACGCCGTAGAGCACGGCGGCGACGTGCTTGCACATGGAAGCCCAGTCCGGGCAACTGCAACTGAATCGAATCTCCTGCGGCGCAGGGAAAAGGCCGGTGTTCGGCGTGCAGATACGTTCCATCACGGCCTTGGAAAGCCGTCCCTGGAGAAGTTCGACCAGCGAATCGATCGAGCCCGCGCAATCGGCGCTGATGGACTGCCATCGCTTCCCGGGGACAGCGATGACACTGACAGCGACCTTGTACAGACTGGACCCCACTACCTGCGCCTGCACTTCGCCTTCCGTGACCTTGAGGTCGATCACCGAACCGTTGCGCACATAGGTGCGCCCGCGCGGCAAGCGGTTGGCATAGTCGCTGTAACGCTCCAGGTTGTCGCACCATGCCTTGCCCCAGAAGGTCTTGGCGATGGCGCCACGCGAGGCCGTCACCGGCGACAGGTTGGCATTCGCTTTTTTTGCCCTGGCGGCCGCCTTTTCAGCCTTCTTGCGACGCTCGGCGGCTGAGACATAGGGCTTCCAGCCATAGAAGCTCATTTGATTTCTCCCTTACGATCAGTGTTCCTGCGCGGCATGGATGTCGAGCTTGACCAGATCGAGTAGCTCGCCGTCACTCATCTCGGTGAGCAGAAGTTCCGCGCCGCCCTCCAGCACATCCTTGACGAGTTGCTGTTTCGCTTCGATCAACTGGTCGATGCGCTCCTCGATAGTGCCACGGCAGACGAACTTGTGCACCAGTACGTTGCGCTGCTGACCAATGCGAAACGCACGGTCAGTCGCCTGATTCTCGACGGCAGGATTCCACCAGCGGTCGAAGTGGATGACGTGCGAGGCGGCGGTAAGATTGAGCCCAGCGCCGCCGGCCTTGAGCGAGAGCACGAAGAAGGGTGTCAGTTCGTCCTCCTGGAACCGCTTGACCAGTTCGCGGCGCTTGGCCACCGGAGTATTCCCATGCAGCACCAGACCTTCGCGACCGAAGAGCGCGCCAAGAAAGGCCGCCAGTGGCTCGGTCGTTTCGCGGAATTGGGTGAACACCAGTACTTTTTCCTGCTTGGCGGCGATCACCTGGGCCAACTCGCGCAGGCGGGCGAACTTGCCGCTGTCTTCCTCCCTCCACGCGCCATCGCCCAGCCATTGCGAGGGATGATTGCAGATCTGCTTGAAGCGCATGAGGAAGGAAAGCACCAGACCCTTGCGACCGATCCCTTCGGCATCTTCCAGGGCGGCGGCCAGTTCCTTCACCGCACGCTGATACAGCGCCGCCTGCGCCGGGCTCAAGTGGCACCAGGCTTTGACTTCTGTCTTGTCCGGCAAATCGGTGATCACCCGCTTGTCGGTTTTCAGGCGCCGCAGGATGTAGGGTCGTACCAGTGCGCGCAGCGGGCCGAAGTGCTCGGCCTTGGCCAATCGTTTGCCAAAACTGGCAAAGACCTTCTCCGTGCCCAGGAGGCCGGGGTGGGTGAAGTCGAATATCGACCACAGATCGGAGAGCCTGTTTTCCACCGGCGTGCCGGTTAGCGCGATCCGCGACTGTGCGTTGAGCTTCTTCACCTGGCGCGTCTGCTTCGCGCCGGGATTCTTGATGGCCTGAGCTTCGTCCAGCACGGCCACCCGCCACGGCACGCCTGCCAGCGACGGCAAGCGTGGGAGAGTGCCGTAGGTGGTGATGACGAGATCAACACCACTCAACCGCTGCGCATCCAGGGCTTGCAACTCAGCGGCCGGCAACTCCGACGGATGCGCGATCAGCAGGCGCAGACCGGGGGCGAAGCGCTCGGCTTCCGCGGCCCAGTTGGCCAATAGCGACGCCGGAGCGACCAGCAAGCTGGGCCGGAATTCCTGGTGCTCACGCTTGAGTACCAGCAGCAGAGCGAGCACCTGGATGGTCTTGCCCAGGCCCATGTCATCGGCGAGACACGCCCCCAGCTCTAACCGGGTGAGTAGATAAAGCCAGCGAACGCCGGTCTGCTGATAGGGGCGCAATGTGGCCTTGAGTTCCGGCCCGGGACTGACCTGTGCCAGACCCTCCGGTTGGCGCAGCGCCTGCAGGGTTTCGGCCAGCCAAGGCCCGGCGACCAGTTGCGACCAGTCGGCGTCAGCGCAATCCCCCGCCTCGTCGAGCGAGGCCCCTGCCATCAGACGCATCGCCTCGGCAAAGGGCAGACCATTTTCGGCCGCAGCCTGTTCGATGGCCTGGAATCGCTCCAGCATGCGTCCGAGCTTCTTGCGGTCGACTTCGACCCAACGTCCCCGGATGAGTTGCAGACCGTTGCCACCGGACAGCAGCACCCTGATCTCGGCGGCACTGAGCCGCTCGCCATCGAGGGTGACCTCCATGCTGAAGTCCAGCAGCGCGTCCTTTCCCAACAACGAAGGTGGTCGCGCGCCGACGCTGGCCTTGACCAGCGGGCGGGCGGGACGACCTGCCTGCCAGGTCCCCGGCGCTCGCACCACGATGCCGGCGGCTTCGAGCTTCGGTACGTCGGTGAGGAACTGATAAGCATCGGCCGGCAGCCAACGCAACGGGTGATAGATATCGCCGGCGTCCACCATCGCGCGCAGCCAGTCGCATTGTTCCGCCGCGCGCTGCACCGGCATCAGCAGGGAGAGCAGCCGCGCTTGGCTCTTGCCATCGGAGAACTCGGCCAGCGCCTGCGACAGCGGTAGATGCTGTGCCCTGCCGTGGGCCGACACGCGCGAGGTGTAGGTGGCGAGAAAGGCGAATGGCGCCTCCGGGTCTTTGCGGTTTTCCGCGAGATTGAAATGTACCCGGCCGACCAGATTCCAGACCGGATGACGTGCCTTGAGAAATTCCTGGAGCGAGCTTTTCGATGCGGCAAGCTCATCGCGCAAGATGGTATCGAGATCGGCCCACAGCGTGACGAGGACTTCCGTGGTCAGATACTCCGCGCCCGTCATCGGAGGGGCGTCGGCGATCAGGGCATCGAGGACCTGGTCGTCGGGTGCGGCGATGGCGCCGCCCTCGGGTGTGGCGCACAACGCTGTTACATAGCGCGCGGCAAATTCACGCCACCAGGCCCAGGAGGGCGGCAAGACGCTGCCGACTTCAGCCGCCCCAAGATGCAGCAGACCATGCCCGGAACCAAGGGCGAAGGCATCCGTGAGACGCTGCCGAAGCGCGGCGGACAAGGGAGGTGCCTCAGCATCCGGCACCAGCAAGAGGTGGCCTTGCGGCGTCAGCAGCGGCGCAAGGAAGTAGTTGGGGGTATCTGACATGCCCGGGATTCTACTGATTGCGACCCGTGCTGGAAGTTGGGGCTTCCGCCTGTTCCAGTCTGAACAGGCCGTGGGACATCGCGTTCCTGCCCTCGTGAACGCAGTTCCATTGCAGGCATGCCGAAGACGGCGCCGTGCCAAGTGCGATCTGAATGCGAGTCGTGGGCTACGCTTGTCAATCGCAACCGGCAGCCGATAGGAGAGCGTCCGCTACGATCCGAATGCTCCCACGCTCCCCGCGATCACCCTCACATCAGCCGCCCGCTCCACCAACCACACGCTCGCCACCAGCACGATCAGCGCCGAGCCACCGACGAGAATCGCGCGCCGATAGAACGCGGTGTCGCGAAGCGCGAAGGCCACGGGTAGAAACGCCGTCACGATCGCCAACTGCCCGGCTTCGACGCCGAGGTTGAACGCCACCAGCGCGAGCAGCAGCGCGCCTTGCGGCAGGCCGAGATCCGCCAGTACGCTCGCGAAGCCGAAGCCGTGCACCAGCCCGAACGCGAACGCCAGGAGCCACCGTTTGCCGCGCACGACGGGAAACAGGTTGTTCAGCGCTGCCAGCACCACCGACAGCGCGATCGCCGATTCGGTCCAGCGCGAAGGCAGGGATACGACACCGAGGCTGGCGAGGCTCAGGGTGATCGAGTGCGCGACGGTGAAGGCGGTGACGATCTTGAACACGTCCCAGAACGCGGGGGCGAACGCCTCGACGGCCTCCCAGCGATCGTCCTGCCGCGTGAGCACTGCCGGCAGCAGGAGCGAGAGCAGGAAGAGGATGTGGTCGAAGCCGATCCAGATATGCCAGACGCCTTCGCGTCCGAACTGCAGGAACTGCCGCCACCGCGACGGCGCCGTCAGATCGAACGTCTGGCGGTTACGCTCCGGGCTGAAGATCGCCGTGCGTGTCGTGCCGGCGTGCGCGAGGCGCAGCAGCCCGCGATGCTGCGGATCGACATCGAACAGCAGGCTGTACTCGACGTCGAGATTCGTGATCGGGCCGGGGCAGGTCGCGACGAAACGCAGCACCGCGTAGGCGCCGTCGCTGTGGTCGTCCACCAGGTGTCCGACGACCTTCGCGGGGCATGGCGTGTCATCCGCACGCACGGCGAGTCGGGCGAGCGCGTAGGCCGCGATGTCCGGGTGGCGTGCCTTCAGCTCGCCCCAGGTGATGTCGCCGTCGCCGTTCGCATCGAGGCCGATCGCGTAATCGAGGTCGCGCAGCGCGATATCCCATTGGCCATCGACCTTCGCGGCGTCGACCGTGAGCGCGAGATAACTGTCGCTCGGTTTGTGCGCGAGGGCCGGCACGGCCATCAGCAGGAGCAACAGGGCGAGCAGTCTCACGGCCGTGTCGTGAGTCGCACCGCCAGCCTGCGCAGCCGCGGGTCCTCGTAACCGGAGCGCGCCAGCCAGTCGAGCGCGGGTTGCGCCGCTGCCGGATCGTTCGCCGCGAGCGCGGCCTCGAGCAGAATGCGCGCGTCCCTCGGTTCGCGCTGCAGGGTCCAGTTGTCCTTCGCCAACGTCAGGGCACGCGGGGGATTTCCGAGCAGGTCGAGATGCAGACGCGCTTCCTCCTGCTGGTGCAGCGACTCGCCGCGCAGCGCGGCCGCGTCGAACCGCGCCTGCAGCGTGCGCACGTGCTGGTCCAGGGTCGGCGCGTCCACCGCTTTCTCGGCGAGCGCGAGGCGCAGCAGCAGCGTGTCCGCGCGCGTCCAGCCCTTCAGCAGTTCGATCACCTCTGCGGGGCGGTGGCGATCGAGCAGGAAATCCGCATACGCCGCCAGCAGAAACTGGTCATTGACGCCGAGCGCGAGCGCTTCCCGGAAATGACGCTCGGCGCGATCGTCCTCGCCGACGAGGATCGAGAACTCCGCCAGCCGTGTCAGCATCCAGAGCCTTGCGCCGCTGCGGATCCGCCTCGAACCTGCGAGGCTGTCGTTCAGCATCGCGTACGCCTGCGCCGCCTTGCCCGTGACGCCGTCGACCGAGGTTCTGCAGCCGGCATAGTCGAGCGCCTGGGCGGTTGCGCGCAGCGCCTCGCAGGCGCTTGCCGCACCAGCGTAGTCGGCCTGCACGAGCAGGATGGCGGCGCGCCACAGGTGCACCTCGGGGTCCGAGGGATCCGACTTCGCGGCGGCGCCGAGCGTGCCGAGCGCACCGCCGAAATCGTGCCGGTACTGCTGCAGCAGCGCCCGCATAACGAGGATGTCATGGGGTGGGTCCGGGGTGCCCCACCACGGGTGCAGCGCGGCCTCCGCATAGCCGACGAACCGTGGATCGCCTTCCGCCAACGCGAGCCGAAAGTAGCGCCGGGCGAGGTCGACCGCAGCCTCGGCGTTGTCGGGCTCGGCAGCGAGCTGCGCACGCAGTTCTCGCAGCTCGCGCGCGACCGGGTCGGTGGACTTCACCGGCAGGCGCTCGAGCACCGTTGCATCGTCCTGCGGCACGTAGGGTGCGGCGGTCGCCGCGGCGACGAGCAGCCATGCGCCGACAGCACACGGCCTTGCGAAAAAACTGGTCCAGGGTCGCTCACGGGGCGCTGGCGCGCTGCCAAATCCGCGGGGTGCCCTGCTAAGATGGCGTGCGGGTTTCACGAGCCCGATTATCGTGTTGGACCGACCTGGAGGAGAACCGCGATGCGTAAACTCTTTGCATTCGTCGTAGCAGGCTTGCTTGCGGTCTCCACGACCGCGGTCTTCGCTGCTTCGCACGCCGGCGCGAAAATGGACGACAAGGACAAGAAAACCGATACGAAGAAGACCGACGGCAAACAAGAGGAAAAGAAGCCGGAGCCGAAGAAGTAACGCGTTCTCCGGGGCACGGGAAGGGCAGGGGGAGTCCCTGCCCTTCTTGCCGTGGCCTGTCGCGCGCCTCGAGGCGCGGGCAGCATCCGGGCCGCTATTGGGTCACGCCGACCCTGCCGGAGTATGGCGTGGGCAGGAACGGGAAGTTCTTCGCGATGCCGCTCGCCGTCACGTTAGGTCCGCCCGCGCCGGGTGCGCCCTGCAGGAAGTTCACCCCGTCACCCGCCCGGGCGGCAATGTAGTTGTTGCCGCCCACGACGCGGACCGCGATGTCCGTGACATCGTCGTTGGGGCGCCGGCCGTTGGGCCACCCCGCCTTGTCCGCGCTCAGCGCCGCGCCCAGCCGGTTCTGGTGCTCCGGGCGGGTGGGGTCGACGCCGAGATCGAGCCGCAGCAGCTCCGAGCACGGCCTGCCGCAGCGGTCCCCGTGCAGATTCTGGCCCGGGTACTTGAGCAGGATGCTCATGAGGTCGGTGCGGTTCGCGGCTGGCGAGCTGTTCAAGGGAACGATCGGCACCTTGTAGACGAGGAAGAGCGCCGTGGCGATCACGGGATTCTTGTAGAAGGCCTCGAACTTGGCCTCGTCCTCCGGCTCGAACGCGTTCCACTTGTCCTTCTGTGGCGTGTTGATGATGAGCTCGTTCACGAGCGGGTTGCCCATGCGCGCGACCTGCACCAGCGAACCGCGGTCGCCGCCGTAGTTCACGCGTCGCAGGCTGCCCGCGTCGCCACCTTCGAAGCTGCTGCGATGTCCCCAGTCATCGTCGCCGTCGTCCCAGCTCCGCCGCGGGCGCTCCTTGTACCGGCTGGTGCTGGCATAGACGCCGATCAGCGGGTTGGCGGTCGCGCCCAGCGGCTTGGCATCGGCGGTGACGCACTTGATCGGCACCTCGATCGCGATGGTGTGGACGTTGGTGTTGGCGAAGCGGTTGATGCCGAACGGGTTGCTGAGCTTGGCGTCGTCCTCGGCTTGGGTCAGCAGCGGCAGATACCGGCGCAGGTTCAGGGTGTCGAACACGCCGCCGAGGTCGATGTAGAAGGTCTCGGCGCGCTGCCCGGCGAATACTCGCACGCCCTCGGTGCCGTCGCCGCAGCGGCCGGAATAGATCCCCTGCGCCGCGAGACCTTCGTAGTTCGGCATGGTCGCCGAACCGACGTTCGACGGGACCGCGACGAGCGTCCTGCCGCCGAAGAGTTCGGTGCGCCGGTGCCCGCGGATCTCGGTGACGGAGTAGATCTGGCGCCGGGTCAGGCCCTCGGAGCCGGGACCGTCGAGGGTCGTGATACCCCCGAGAGGTGCATCCGGGGGAATCTTGGGGTTGCCGAGGTAAGGCACTGGCGAGGTGAGCCCGCCGCGCCCCCCGATCGGCCGGTTCTCGGTCTTGAAGCGGAACTCGTAGACGACGTCGTCCGCCTTGCCGTCGCGGTCGTTGTCGACGTTGATGCGGTACACCACGTCGTCGCCGAAGTTGAAGTAGTTGGGGCCGTCGGCCGGGTTCTGCCCGGGGACCACGTTCATGATGAACGTGACGCGACGGTGCTCCCTGGCCCGCGCGAGATTGGTGGCGTCGTAGCTCACGAAGGCGTAGACGTCGGTGATGTCGGCGGTCGGGTCGGCGGCAACGCCGGGCGCTTCGCGGTGACTCGCGGCGAGACTCGCGCC
>JAEUMX010000466.1 GCA_016791285.1 Burkholderiales bacterium | reverse complement strand
TCCGCGCCCGCGTCGCGGTCCAGGTGAATCCCACGATGCCCGGCACGCAGACGGTCGAGTTTCGCGGCGAGACCTGGCAATACCCGGACAGCGAGCTCATGCAGCAGGCCGCGATCAGGGTGTTCCGCGAAGCGTTCTCCGAGGTGGGCGGCGCTCAGAGCCTCGGCGCTCCCACGATCACGGTCGTGCTCAACGGCAGCAGCTCGGTCAATCCCGTGATGAGTGAATACTATGCCAACGCCACGGCAACCGTGTTTCCCGGCGGCAACACGTACACCCAGCCGCTGGGAACGTTCTCGGGCAGCGGCACCGGCAGCCAGCCGAACTTTTCCCAGGCGGGGATCGCAGCGGCATACGAGGGGGCGTTTCGGCAGATCGGCAACCGCATGCTGGCGGACCGGGGATTGCTCACGAAACTGAAGGGGAGGTAGCGGGCCTTCAGGCCGGCTCACGCCCGCGCCGCGTTCGCCCGCCACGCCGCGGGCGTCGTCCCTGACCAACGGCGAAAGGCCCGCGTGAACGCGCTCGCATCCGCGTAATCGAGCGCGATGGCGATCTCCACGACGGGCTTGCGTGTCATCTCCAGGAAGTGGCGCGCGATCTCGAAGCGTGTTTCCTCGACCAGCGCGTGGAAGGTCGTGTCGCACGCCTTGAGGCGGCGGTTGAGGGTGCGCCGGTGCATGGAGAAGAGCTGGGCGACCTGTTCTTCCGATCCGCTGCCGCCCACGAGCAGCGTTCGCAGCACGCGCCGCAGTTGCGTCACGACGTCGCCATTCCCCCGCGCCTCGATCGCCTCGACTCGAGCTTCCAGCAGGCCGCGCAACTTCGCATCGGCGCCCGCGAGCCGCCGTTCCAGCCAGCTCGTCGGGAAGACGAGGGCGGTCTGATCCGCATCGAACCGCAACGCTGCCCGGAAGAAGCGGCGGTAGGGCGTGGCATCGGTGGGCTTCGCCCGCGACAGCAGGACCTCGGTCGGGCGCCACGTCGGGCCGCACAATGCCGCCATGATGTTGTAGGCGACCGCCATCGCCGCATCGTAGGCCTGATCCGCGCGCACGACGCCGGTCTGGTAGATCGCGTAGCCGAAGACGGTGGCGTCACCGCGCACCGTCAGCGTCGGCACTGCCCCCCGATCATGGAGGTGCAGGTGCAGGATCAGATTGCGCAGAGCCGAGCCTACGTCGGGCGAGTTGAGCGCCAGATGGCCGATCAGGCCGAGGTCCGTCGTCTTGCTCCGTTCGCCCAACAGCAGCCCGAAGTGCTCGCAGCGGGTGCGCTCGACGCACAGCGCGAGGAGCCGGCTCATCGTGACGAACGGGACCGCATGCTCCGGATCGTCGAACAGGTCGAGCCCAAGCCCGGCTGCGGCGACGATCTCCGCCGGGTCCTGCCCCAGGTCACGCAGCAGCGCCGGCAGGTTTACGAAGATCGAGACGCGCAGACAACCCTCGTCGGGGGGCGCGCGGTCAGAAATCACGTCACGGTAGGAATCGAGTCGGGTTCGGACCCGGCAGATTCGACAAGTTGTCGCAAACTGTCAAGCGTGCGCAACCGCAGGTTTGGAAAATACGCGGTCATCACGCCGCTCCGGATGGCCGGACCGGTGTTGCTCGAATCTACAAGAGGAGATCCCGCATGAAGTCAGCCAAACCCATGTTCACGATGCTCGCCGCGGCCGCCATGCTTGCCGGCTGCGCCGGTCAGCCGCAGACGTACGATTTGGAGGGCGGCCAGAGTGTCACGGTGCCCAAGGGCACGATGCTGGGCGGTGCCTCGGCGGGTCAGACCACGGCGCTCGCGCAGGAGATCGCCGACACCAACAACAACGCGATGACGCAGTTCGGCAAGGTCGAGAACACGCAGAACAAGGAGCTCGCCACGTCCCAAGCCGCACTCGCGAAGCTGGAACAGATCTCGGCAGAACAGGGCACGGGCCAGATCACGCTGTTCTTCGCCGAAGGCTCGGCCACGCTGGATCAGTTCCAGTATCAGCGGCTGGTGAATTTCCTCGACTATCTGCAGCGCGAGAGCCGCGGGCGCAAGGTGATCCTGGTGTCGATCGGCAGCGCCTCGGCGGTGGGGCCGGTGAGCGTGAACCAGAAGC
>JAEUMX010000440.1 GCA_016791285.1 Burkholderiales bacterium | reverse complement strand
ACCAGCCTGACGGCCTCCAGCTTGAACTCCAGCGTGTACTTCGCCCTGTGGCGCTTGTCCTCTTGCTTACTCATCTGTCGTGCTCCTTCTCTGCTGCAATTTAATCACAGCTACGGAGTACGTTTTTCAGGGGCAAGGCCAATGCTGCCTTATAGATGAATCCAAAGGACACCAGTTGGACAATGGACGACACAATCTGGCGCGCAATGCGCGAGCGTTGGTCGTCGGCCACGCGGTCGTAACGGCTTAGGGCGGCCTCGATCTCAGAGACAAGATAAGTTGGCGTTTCCTTGACGTGCCTATAGAAGCCTGAAAGCGCTCGCAGCGGAGCGCAGAACAACTCATCAAGTATTGCGACCTTCTTTGAGCGCTCAATGCGAGCGTACTGATTCTTCATCACCTGACCAAGGATTTCTACAGTCTTGAACAATGTGGTCAGTTGAGCAAACAAGCTAAGCTCATCCCCAGTCTCCTCGTTATCAAGCAATCCGTCCTTTCCATCATCCACCCTATCCTTAAGGGCATTCACCTCTTGCCTGTGAAGTTCCGGAGCCACACGTCTAACCGTGAGCTGCGGCGCATCCCGAACTAACGCGCCTATTTCATCCGTATCCCCGTCGAGGGTCATAGGGATTTCCTTGGAAAAAGGCCTCCGAAGGGCTTCAAGAATACACTTCAGTACGAACTCGCTGTTGGTGTGGTGAGCCACGAAGAGAATCGTATTTGCATTGTCGCGCGCGTAAAGGTGAGAGCAACAGCGAGAGACGTACTCCCTTATGCTAGTGTCGTGAAGATTCAGAGTGATGTAGCGACCTTTCAAGAAATAGTAGGTGTAAGGGTAGCGAAACTCGAAGAACTCACCTTGCTGCGCAAGTACCCGTGCCTCTAAGAGGCGAGCGATCCGCTCTCCGAAATCGACCGTGTGCCATTTGTCGGAGAACTTGCGGTTAAAGGCTCTCAGCTCCGTCTCTGAAAGCTCGCGGGCAGTGCTTTGATGGAAATACCACGCCAATTGCGTACAGTACTCGAAGAACTCCCCCAGCTTGTTCCTCGGTATCCCAGAAGAAAGAAACCCCTGAGTAAGTAGGTATTCGTAGTAGAAGCCAAGAGCACTATCTTTGAAGTCTCCGCTCCGGCCCGCTTCGAGGCTCTGGAGCAGCGTAAGCAAGTACAGCGGCAGAGGTGGAACAATGCTTCGGGCCATTACCGCATCCGTCAATCGCTCAGCTTGGTCATAGCGTCCCAAGAGAGCGACTTCATCGACTGCGCCATCATTCCCAAGCGCATACCACCTCTGAATCAGCTTGCCTCGTAACGCGTATCCGAAAGGCTGAACCCTATAGTGCGCGAAATCTCTGAACGGCGGTTGCTCTTCGACTTCGTGTGCCGTCGCGGCGAACTCAAAGAACTGCCCAACAGTGACGACCACATGCCCGAATCGCTTCGTCAGAGCGAGGAGAGCTTCGGCCCTTGCTTTTGCGGACTTGATGGGCACGTCATCAAAGTCATCGAGAAGGAGCAACTTCTTGCTCGACGGAAACTGGTCAAAGGCACAAACGGAGTTATCGCCATACTGCTCAACTACCGCTTTCCGAATGAGCTTCTCGATCCCAGAGATAGCTTCGTGCTTAATGTCTGGGCCTCTTATTAGTAGCGGCACCCACCCGCGGTCGTGATACTCCTGATAGAGGCGATACAGGAGAGTCGTGCATCCAACCTTCTCTTCACCTTCGAGAAGAACACCGTGTGCTGTTTTGGAAGGGTCTAGCAGGGCAGAGGCAGAGATCAGGTTTCGAGCGTTTACATTGCGCGCCAGGTCTCGAAGGTCTGGGTACACGAATATGTCTTGCAACAAAATGCGAGCTTTGGTCGGACGAACAAAATATGCGCCTGGATCCTCGAGTACTCGACGAAAGTTGTTTGTAACTTCAAGAGGGTTACGCTGCTTTGCAGGGAGGTCTCGATAGTCGGTCCAAGAGCCGTCCTCTGTGGGCGAATAGCGCACGCCATTCCAAGCAAAGCGCGTAGAACGGTACTCGCGATCCGCCGTATTGATCACCGTAACGTTAAAGGACGAGGTGCTCAGGGCGCCGTCAGTCTGCAACGCGCAGCCCTCGATATAAACGCTATGCGCTGACTCAGCGTCAATGTTCTCCCCAACGTTGCCTATGTGCTCGTGACCGGTAATGAGGATGTGGGCTAGCTCACGAACCCAAGTGCGAAACGAGCGATACACGCCCTGGCTAAACCAATTCAGCGGGTGGTGCATCACCACGAAACGCACCTCAGAAGGTTCTGGGTCCGCTGACGCGTAGCGCTCATGGGGAAAGATTAGGGCGCCTTGCTCTTCATGTAGTTGCGAGACCCATGAAACGTTCAGGGTATGGAAGGTTAGCGTGATATCGTCCAATTTCACGTGTGTAGTGCGGCAAAGCCTATCCCCGCTAACGCTGTTGCCATCTTCTATGCGGGACTGAAACTCGAAGAAGGCGTCTTGCACCGCAGTGCACTGCGCAATGATGGATTCATCTATTTCAGAGGTTCCGTTCTCAGCGACTGCTTTAATGGCGACTCGCCGAAGGGCATTGTCCTTTGAGAAGTCGCAGTCGTGATTTCCCGGTGCCGTAACGACGTACAGTGGAACCGCCCGCTCTTTGGAGATCGCTTCACGGAGTTTGCGGAGAAACCCTTCGGCGCAGACGTACTGCTCGGTCGTTCCGCTGTAGGCGATGTCGCCGGATATCACGAGGATTACCGCCATTGCCTCTGGGAGGTCGGCGTAAAGGCAGGAAGCGATACTCTCAGCGCGAACCAGGATCGCGTCGTCGCTACTTCTAATGTGAATATCGCTAAGGTGCAAGAGCAAGGCTGTCATCGAGGGACTTACCTTCAGGATTAGTGCAAGAGTAGGTATCGTGAGCGCCCTGTCAATCCTTGAGCTAGTGGAAGGGCTTTGACTCGGTTCACCCGCACGCCCCGATCGCCCGGCACGCCGTGCAGAACTCGCAGCCGTCTTTCTTGATCACCGCCAGGTTGCCGCACTCCTTGCACAGCTTGCCGCGCAAGTGCAGCGACACTTCTGCCATCTCGCGCGCGCTGTCAGGGATCTCCGGCACGCCCATCTCCTTTACCGGGTAGCCGTCTTCGTCGAGCACGCAGAGCATCGCGAAGTCGTCGTTCTCACGCATACATCAACCGACCCTTCGGTTGCGGGATTGGGCGGCCAAGTTCCCGCGCCGTATCGAGCCACTCGTCGATGACTCTACGGGCGTTGGCCACCGCTTCTTCGTAGGTTGCACCATCCGCCATGCAGCCGTGCAACTCAGGCACCTCCACCACGAAAGACTGGTCGTCTTCGCTCCAATAGATGATCATCTCATACCTTATAGACATCGGTCTCTCCAAACTGGTACTTGACCAAGAGTCCCCGGATTTGCTTGACCTGATACGCCTTGGTCTTGCCCCCTTTCGGTTGCAGGTTCACGATCTCCTCGACGCCATCGCGTGTAAAGATGTGGTGGCTGCCCCTCACCCGTTCGACGAAACCAAGGCGGACAAGCAGTTGGCAAAGCGCTGAGAAGTCAAGGCTGCTATGGCGGTGCCCGCAAGGATCCTTGCTCTCAGCTTGGTGTATTTTCCCATCAACTACCCGCACGCTCCGATCGCTCCGCACGCCGTGCAGAACTCGCAACCGTCCTTCTTGATCACCGCCTGATTGCCGCATTCCTTGCAGAGCTTCCCGCGCACGTGCAGTGACACCTCCGCCATCTCGCGCGCGCTGTCGGGGATCTCCAGCACGCCCATCTCCTTCACCGGATAGCCGCGCTCGTCGAGCACGCCGAGCATCGCGTAGCGGTGGATGATGAGCCGCGCGACGTACGCCACCGTGCTCGGAAAATTCTCCTGGCCTTCGCCGGCGGGAACTCTCGCCATGAAATCGCCGAGCGGTTCGGAGTAGTTCAGCAGCTTGCGCAGCTTCATGCCGATCCACGCCGGATCGATCACGCGCATGTCCAGCGAGAGCAGCTTGCACAGCCCGTCGAGCACGCGCGGATAAACGCCTGCCATCCACACCGAGTACGGGCGCCGCTGTCCACCGGGCAGCACCAGCTCCTTGAGGCCCAGCACGAAGTCGTCGCCCGCCGCGACGTTGAGCACGTCCACGGTCCACGACATGGTGCCGTCGGTGCCGGTCTTCGGCTCCTTCTGCGCGAAGAGCGCGTCGAGCACGGGCGAGGGCTCGTCGCGGCCGTCGAGCCCGCCGAGCTGTTCGACGCGGAAGCGGACGATGCGCGCGAACGCCGCGACGAGGCTCGGCACGCGCACCGGCTTGCCTTCCGGTGGCATGGGGCAGTCGAACGAGTCGTCGCCGGAGGTCTTCGCGAGGATCTCGAGCTTGCGGCGCAGCCACGCCTTGTCCTCGGCGCGCATGTCCATGGAAAGCGTCTTGGCGACGGCGCCCAGCCCCCGCGGCTGCTCGATGCCGTTCACCCAGACCTCGAACGGCTTGGGCTGCCCGTTCTCGACGTGGCCGACGAAGATCGCGAACTTGCCGTGCGGGGATTCGACCATGTAAGTCCACGACGGATTGCCGCCGCTGAGCTTTGGCCGCCCCGGCCAGCGCAGGCTGTAGAGCGCGGGCTGCGGTGCGGCATCGAGCGCGATGCGGCGATCGGAGTCGGTGGTGTCGAGGTCATAGGGCTGCTGCGCCTCGGGCGTCTTCGTCGTGTCGATCGACAGCACGCTGCCGAGCACGCTGTTCGGTCGGTACGTGGTGATGCCCTTGAGTCCCGCCTTCCAGGCTTCCGCGTAGAGGTCCTTGAAGTCCTCATACGGATAGTCCTCGGGCACGTTCACCGTCTTGCTGATGGCGGAATCGACGAAGGGTGCGACCGCCGCGACCATGCGCATGTGATCGAGCGCCGAGATGTCCATCGCGGTGACGAAATACGGCGGCAGCGCGTCGACGTCGCCGCCCAGGTGACGATACAGCCGCCATGCGTGATCCTCGACGGCGTAGGTCTTCATCGTGCCGTCGGGCTCGCGCTTCTTGCGGTTGTAGAACCACGAGTACGGCGGCTCGATGCCGTTGCTCGCGTTGTCGGCGAAGGCGAGCGAGATCGTGCCGGTGGGCGCGATGGAGAGCAGATGGCTGTTGCGCAGGCCGTGTTTGCGGATCTTCACTTTCACCGTATCCGGTAACCGCGAGGCAAAGCGCGGCGGAGCGAGGAACTTGTCCGCATCGAGCACCGGGAAGGCGCCTTTCTCTTTCGCCAGCGTCACGGACGCGAGGTAGGCTTCGTCGCGCATGAACTCGGCGATGCGTGCCGCCATCGTCCGCGCTTCGGGCGAGTCGAACCGGAGGCCGAGCATGATGAGCGCGTTCCCCAGCCCGGTGAAACCGAGGCCCACACGGCGCTTCGCCTTCGACTCCGCGTCCTGCTCGGCGAGCGGCCAGACAGTGACGTCGAGCACGTTGTCGAGCATGCGCACCGCCGGATGAATCACTTCGCGCAGCGCATCGAAGTCGAACGCTGCACGCTCGGTGAACGGGTCGGACACCATCAGCGCGAGATTGATGCTGCCGAGGCAGCAGCACCCGTAGGGGGGCAGCGGCTGTTCGCCGCAGTTGTGCACGTGGAGGCCGTTCGCATCGAAGGCATGTACGTCGGCGACGGTCACGTCGAAGACAGGCTCGATGCCGTCCTCCACGACGCTCTCCACTGTGGCGACGAAGCGCTCGCGATTGAGGCTGCGGGCATAGCACGCGAGCAGTGCATCGAGTCGCGCCGACTTCTCGGTGTCGGCGAAGCCGATTGCGTCGCGAAAGCGCGGCAGGTTGTCGTTGCTCACGACGAGTTCGTGCACCGCCTGCGTCGAGTACGTCTTCTCGCCGCCCCTGCCATCGGGCATCGCCTTGCGGCCGGCCGGCTTGCGATCGGCGTAGATCTTCGATGCGATGCCCAGGCGCAGCAGCATGCGCTGGACGCGCGCGAGGTTCTCGCCATCGGACTGCGTGAGCCGGACGCTGACGCCTTTCTCCTGCGATCCCTGCACCGAGCCGTTGGCGTCGAACAGGCCGCGCAGAATCCCGCGATAGAAATCCGACGACGCCGTCTCGATGCTGTCCGTGATGCGCTTGGCGCGGGGCGTCAGGCCGAGCGAAAGGGCCAGACGGCGCAGGGCAGCCAAGGCGAGCCGGAATTCACCGCGCCCCGCGATCGGCGACTGCCAGCCGCGGAAATCGGCACGGTGGGGGAGGGTGTCCGCCGCGGCCAGCGCGGCCTGCATGATGCCGGCGGCTCCGAGCGACGCGACCCATCCGCCGTTCGCTTCGCGGCGGGCCGCGGGATCCCAGACGCTCAATATCGCCTTGTCGTCCTTGAGGGTGCCGTCGCCGATCAACAGGCCCACCAGATAGCCTTCCGCTTCGGTATGCGCGCCCTCCCAGCCGTCGCGGGCGCGATGGTCGTGGAGCACGATCTCGTCGCCGGGGCGCAGCGCATCGGCCGGGGTCCACTCGGATTCGAGCACGCTGCGCGAACGATGCGTGACGCGGCGCACGAGATGGTCCCCGGTCAGGCGGAGCGCATATCCCTCGCGGGTCGAGAGGCGGTACACGCGCTTCTCGCCAGTCGCGAAGAAGCCGTCGGACAGGACCGCGTGCGCACGGCCGTCCACCAATGCCTCGAAGCGCGCGCCGATCAGGTCCCCCACCTGGCGCGCACCGGCGTCGGTCATCACCCACGTGTCGGCAGTCACGCAGGGGTTGGTCGCCTCGATCCCCTCCACGTACGAGAGGTTGTTGTCCTCGTTCACACGGTCGATGAAGATGACCCCCGGCTCGGCGTGGTCGTAGGTGGAATCCATGATCTGTTTCCACAGCTCGCGCGCCTTCACCCGCCGATAGACCCAGAGGCCGTCCTCGCGCCGGTGCGCGCCGGCTTCCAGAAAGTCGGCGGACGGCTCGCGCTTGTGGATGAGCTCCCAGTCGGCGTCGGCTGCCACCGCGCGCATGAATGCGTCGGTCACGGCCACGCTCACGTTGAAGTTCTTGAGGTCGCCGTGGTCCTTGGCGTGGATGAAGTCCTCGACGTCCGGGTGGTCGCAGCGCAGGATGCCCATTTGCGCGCCGCGGCGCGCACCGGCCGATTCCACCGTCTCGCACGAGCGGTCGAACACGCGCATGTACGACACCGGGCCGCTCGCGCGGCTGTCGGTGCCCTTGACGTGGGCGCCGCGCGGCCGGATGGCCGAGAAGTCGTAGCCGACCCCGCCGCCGCGGCGCATGGTCTCGGCCGCCTGCATGAGGGCGACGTAGATGCCCGGGCGGCCGTCCACGGATTCGGACACGGAGTCGCCCACGGGCTGCACGAAGCAGTTGATGAGCGTGGCGCGCAATTCGGTGCCGGCGGCGGAGTTGATGCGGCCGCCCGGGATGAATCCGTGCTGGAGGGCCTTGTAGAACACGGGCTCCCAGTGCGCCGGGTCGCGCTCGACCGCAGCCAGTGCGCGCGCCACGCGCCGCCGCACGTCTTCAACGGTGCGCTCTTCGCCCTTCGCGTACTTCTCCTGGAGCACGTCGAGGGTGACGGGCTGCGGCAGTATTCCGAAATCGCCTTCGTATGGTTTCATGATCGTTGCGCTGTGGAGTGACACGGAAGCGGGGGAGCCCCCGCTTCGCCCGGAAATTCAATATATTGTGCGGTGCCTCCGCACTCGGCACGACATATGGTAGCCGAAGCCGGGCAGGTTATCCATCGGCGCGTACCTTCGGGCCGACTGCCAGGGGCAGACTACTCCCGCGGAAGCTCGCCAAGTGAGCCCGCTTCCCTAGACTTCGACCCCTACGCGCGGCGGGGTTGGGGACGGCCCGACGCCGGCTCCGACAGCGGGCGGCCCAACGTCGTACAATCGGCGCTTTTCCGACGAACGGGACACTCGGCACCCCGCGAGCGTCACCTCCCCCACGATGATCCACGACAGCGGATTCTTCAACCTGTATCGCCACAACTTCGTGCGCGTGGCGGTGGCCGTGCCGGTCGTGCGCGTGGCGGACCCGTCGCACAATGCTGCGCAAACGGTCGCACTGCTCCAGGAGGCGGCGGCGCGACAAGCGGTGCTCGTGGTGTTCCCCGAGCTCGGGCTCTCCGCCTACACGTGCGAGGACCTGTTCCACCAGCAGGCGCTCCTCGACGCCTCGCTGGCCGGGCTCGCCGAAGTGGTCACAGCCTCCCGCGACGTTCCGGTCGTGGCGGTGGTGGGGGTGCCGCTCAAGGTCGATCACATGCTGTTCAACTGCGCGGTGGTGATCTACCGGGGACGCATTCTCGGGGTGGCGCCGAAGACGTACCTGCCGAACTACCGCGAGTTCTATGAGCTGCGTCAGTTCGCGCCCGCGGACGCCGCGCGATCGGCCGAGATCGATCTGCTCGGGCAGCGCGTACCCTTCGGCAATCGGCTGCTGTTCCAGGCGGCGAACCACCCCCTCTTCACCGTTTACGCAGAGATCTGCGAAGACCTGTGGGTGCCGGTGCCGCCGTCGTCTTACGCCGCACTGGCGGGGGCGACCCTGATGGCGAACCTGTCCGCCTCGAACATCACGATCGGCAAGGACGAGTATCGCCACAGCTTGGTCTCGAATCAGTCGGCGCGCTGCCTTGCCGCCTACCTCTACAGCGCGGCGGGGCAGGGTGAGTCGACCACTGACCTCGCCTGGGATGGCCAGGGTCTGATCTACGAGAACGGCACCCGCGTCGCCGAGACGCGGCGCTTCCAGACCGAGGCGCAACTGGTGGCCGGCGACATCGACCTCGACCGGCTGACGCAGGACCGCATGCGGCAGACCACCTTCAGCGATTCGGCGCGGCGCCACCGGGAGGAGCTCGCGAAGTTTCGGGTCGTGAGCTTCGAGCTCGAGCTGCCGGCCGGGACGCTGCCGCTCATGCGCACCTACGAGCGCTTTCCCTACGTGCCGAGCGATGCGTCGCGGCGCGACGAGCGCTGCGAGGAGGTGTACCGCATCCAGGTGCAGGGGCTCGCCACGCGCCTCAAAGCGGCGGGCGTGCGGAAGATCGTGGTCGGCATCTCCGGCGGGCTCGACTCGACCCAGGCGCTCGTCGTGTGTGCGAAGGCGGTCGACCAGATGGGGCTGCCGCGGTCGAGCATTCTCGGCTACACGATGCCGGGATTCGCCACCAGCGAGCGCACGCTCGACCAGGCGCGGCGGCTGATGGCGGCGGTCGGCTGCAGCGCGGCGGAGATCGACATCCGTCCGAGCTGTCTGCAGATGCTGAAGGACATCGGGCATCCGTTCGGCGACGGTCAGCCGGTGTACGACATCACCTTCGAGAACGTGCAGGCCGGCGAGCGCACGAATCATCTCTTCCGCATCGCCAATCATCACGGCGGCATAGTGGTCGGCACGAGCGACCTGTCCGAGCTTGCGCTCGGCTGGTGCACCTACGGCGTCGGCGATCACATGGCGCACTACCACGTCAACGCGAGCGTGCCGAAGACGCTGATCCAGTATCTGATCCGCTGGGTGGCGGAGACCGAGGAACTCGGTGCGGGCGTAAGCGACGTGCTGCGCGAAGTGCTCGCCACCGAGATCAGCCCGGAGCTCGTGCCGGGCGAAGTGAACGGACAGCCGGCACAGCGCACGGAAGACGTGGTGGGACCCTACGAGCTGCAGGACTTCAATCTCTATTACACCCTGCGGCTCGGCTACCGTCCCTCCAAGGTCGCGTTCATGTCCTGGTGCGCCTGGCGCGACCGCTCCACCGGCCCGTGGCCGGACATCCCGGAGGCGGCGCGGCATGCCTACCGCATCGGCGAGATCAAGCGCTGGCTGGCGGTGTTTCTGCGCCGCTTCTTCGAGCAGAGTCAGTTCAAGCGCAGCTGCATCGCGAACAGCCCGAAGGTGGGTTCGGGCGGATCGCTCTCGCCCCGCGGCGACTGGCGCTCACCCAGCGACGGCGTGGCGCTGCCCTGGCTCACGGAGCTGGCCGCGGTGCCGGAGCAGGACCCCGAGTGACGAGGCGCGTGGCCGCGCTGATGCGCCCGTTCATCACCGTGGTCGCCATGCTGCTGCTCCTCTGCGGCGGCTTCGTGTCGCCCGCGCTGGCACAGGCGCCGCCGCCGCTGAAGCCCGCCGACGACGCGCCCGACCTCACGCAGTCCGCGATCGATCGCAAGATGCGCGACGCGGAAACCCGCAAGGACATCGATGCCGCGAGCCGCGCGAAGATCGTCGAGATCTATCGCAGCGTGCGCAGCGACCTCGAGCGCATTGACGACGTGAACGCCCAGGCGTCGCAGTACCAGAAGGTCCTGGCCACGGGTCAGGCCGAGATCGCGCGCAGCGAGCGCAACAACGCGGCGCTGAAGGCCGCGCTCGACGGTCCGACCGACCTGATCGCCGAGACGGCGCTTGAGTCCGACGAGCTTGCGAAAGTCCTCGACGCCGCCCAGGCGAAGCAGACTGTCCTCAGGAACGATCTGTCCGCCAAGGAACAGGCGCTCGCGCGGCGCACGGAACGCATCGCGGCCGCGAAAGAGGAACTGCGCGATGCCCAGGGCGCGATCGTCGACCTCAAGAAGGAGATGGCCGGGCTGGGTGGCGAACTCGGCACCGCGCTCGGCGAGGCGCGCCTCGCCGCGCTGCGCGCCACACTCCAACTGAAGCAGGCCCAGGTCCCGGCGCTGACGGCGGAGCTCGCCGCGCAGCCCGTACTCCTGAGCCTGGCCCAGCATCAGCGCGACGCCGCGCGCCTCGAGCTCGCGCTCTCCGAGCGCCGGGTGAAGGCGCTCGACGAACTCGTTGGCAAGCGTCGCCTCGCCGAGGCCGAGGCTTCGCAGCAGGAGGCGGAACGCGCGCTGCAGGCAGCCGCGACCAAACATCCGATCCTGCGCGAGCTCGCTGAATGGAAGAGCCGCCTCACCACGGAGCACGCGCGGCTCGCGACCGAGATCCACCGTGTCGAGACGCAGCGCGACGCGTTTGTCGGGCTTGCCGATCGTATCGAAGCGCGCGACGCGAGCTTGCGCCAGCGGGTGCGCGACAACAATCTGAGCGAGGCGCTGGGACGCGTGCTGATCAAGGAGATCCGCGAGTTGCCCGCCGCTGCCGACTTTCGCATCGCCAACCGCGAGCGCGAAGAGCAGGCGGTGGACTTGACCGCCAAGATCTTCCAGCTGGAGCAGGATGAGGCACCGTTCCAGGAGGTCGCCAGCAACTACGATCTTTTTCGGCAGAAACTCTCGGCGCGTATCGGCGCGGAGGATGCCGAACGGCTGACGCCCGAGGTGTGGGCGCAGCTGCAGGAGATGAAGGGACTGGTCGCGAAGATCGCCGACGAACAGAAGTACCTGCTGCAGCTCTTCGACGCGACCGACGTGGCGGAGAAGCGCATGCTGCGTGCATCCGACGGGTTTCGTGCGTTTCTCTCCAGGGTGCTGTTCTGGGTGCCGGTCTCGCGCTACGGCGCGGACTGGTTCGAGGAGGCGATGCTGAGCCTCGCTTCCCTGGGGTCGCCCCAAAACTGGGGGAGTGTGGTCACGGCGCTCTGGAACGCGATCAAGGGGCGCTGGCTGCAGGCCGTGCTGATCGTGGCCGCGGTCGGCTTCCTGCTGGTGCGGCGCCGCGCCTTCTACACCGGGATCAGGTCGCTCTCCGGCAAGGTCGGCAGGATTCCGGAAGACAGTGTCGGGCTCACCTTGAAGGCGCTCGGCCTGACCGCGCTGAGCGCGCTGCCGTGGCCGCTGCTCATGCAGGCCATCGCGATGATGCTCACGGACGACGCCACGGCATCGCGCTTCGCGAGGCAGGTGGGGGCGGGACTGGGGGCGCTCGCGGTGCCGCTCTTCTTCCTTCTGATGCTGCGCGCCCTGTGCGCCCCGAACGGCGTCGGGCCGCTGCACTTCGGCTGGCGCAAGGAGGCGACGGATGCGATCCGCCGGAGCGTGCACTGGATACTGCTGCTGGCGCTGCCGGTCGGCTTCGTCTCGATCACCATGGGTCAGTTCGCCACCGAGGCGGAGCGCTCCAGCCTGGGCCGCGTGGCCTTCATCCTCTTGCTTGCGGTCGCGACCGGCGTGCTCGTCCAGTTGCTGCGGTTCGATCGACCGCCGATGCGCAGCTTCATCGCGGCCAGACCGGATGCGTGGCTCACGCGCCTGCGCTGGCTGTGGTTCGTGTTCCTGATCCTGCTCTCGCTCGTGATCATGGGGCTCGCTCTGGGCGGGTATCTGTATGCGGCGCAGATGCTCTTCCGCCGGGTGGGCGACTCGTTCTGGCTCGTCGTCGCGGCCATCGTCGCGCTGCACCTCATCGCGCGCTGGATGGTGATCGCGCGGGCACGGCTTGCCTACCACGCGCAGCAGGCCGAAGCGGCGCAGACCGAGGTGATGATCGAAGGCAGCGTGAAACGCATCGAGATACTCGACCTCGACAGCATCGATGCCCAGACGCGGCAGCTGCTCGAGACCCTGGTCGGGGCCGCGGTCCTCGTCGGGCTGTATCTCATCTGGCACGGCTCGATTCCCGCGCTCAGCATGATCGGCGACGTGCAACTGTGGACGCAGTCGGCGGTCGTCGACGGCGAGGCGACGCAAGTGCCGGTCACCGTGGGCAGCGTCACGCTGTCGCTGCTCGTCCTCTTCCTGATGATCCTCACGGTGCGCAACATCGGCAGCGTGCTCCACGTGCTGCTCCAGCGCCTGAGCCTCGACCCGGGTGCACAGTTCGCCGTCGCCACGACCGCCCGCTACCTGATCATCGGCGTCGGCACGATCTCGATCTTCAGTTTGCTCGGCGTGAGCTGGTCGAAGCTGCAGTGGCTGGTGGCGGCGATGGGCGTCGGTCTCGGCTTCGGTCTGCAGGAGGTGGTGGCGAACTTCGTCTCCGGCCTCATCATCCTCTTCGAACGGCCGGTACGGATCGGCGATACGGTGACGGTGGGCGATGTAACCGGCGTGGTTTCGCGCATCCAGATTCGTGCCACGACGCTCACCGACAACGACCGCCGCGACGTTGTCATTCCCAACAAGAGTTTCATCACCGAGCGCGTCATCAACTGGACTCTTTCCGACCCGACCACTCGGCTCCTGCTCAAGGTGGGAGTCGCCTATGGCACCAATCCGTACCAGGCCCAGGCGGTGATTCTGGCGGCGGTGCGATCCTGCTCGGGCGTGCTGAGCAATCCCGCGCCGTCGGTAATTTTCACGGTGTTCGGCGCGAGCTCTCTCGATTTCGAGGTACGCGCCTACGCAAGCACGCTGGAGGAGCGCCTGCCGCTCGTCCATGAGGTGAATTCAGCCATCGCCAAGGCCCTCGCCGATGCCGGCATCGAGATTCCGTTCCCGCAGCAGGACGTGTACATCAAGTCCCTGCCGGAGGGGGCTTCCCAGCGCCCCGCCGAAGGACCCCGCAGCATCGAGTCGGGGTGACGCGAGTTACCATTCCGGGTCGCCCGAAGTGTTGCATCGGCGCAACACTAGTCGACCATGACGCCGGTTTGGCGGAAGTTGGAGCGCTGAAACGTTGCCAGCACCGCTTCCGCTCGGGCACCATGAAGCCCGTCGGGGGTACTGGCAAGAGAATACCGATTACCGATGGTCCCGATCCCGGCAGGGCCGTGGCGGTGCAGGAGCCGCGCATACTGCAATGGGCACGCCCGGGGTTCTCAGTCATTGGGCCGCCTTCTGAAACGGCGTCCGAGCCTTGCAGGGACGCCAATTTTTGGAGAACGATGAATGAAGAAAAAACTCTTGGGTTGCGCCGTGGCGTTGGCTTTTGCCGCGCCAGTTGCCTATGCCCAACAAAGAAGCCCTTCCGGCGTCGAGACCGGTCAGCCGTTCTATGATGTCAAGGACGCGCTCT
>JAEUMX010000415.1 GCA_016791285.1 Burkholderiales bacterium | reverse complement strand
GGATTCCCGGTCGGCTCGGCCACGGTGCAGCAAGGCTTCGCAGCGAGCACCAACGTGGTCGACGCGGCAAACGGCCAGATCGTCTGGTCCGGCCGAGCGGTCTCACCGCCCTCCGACGCGTTCATCCGGCAATTGATGGATTTGAACCGGGTCACGTTCGAGGCAATGCAGAAGGCGGGGGTGTTGTAGCACGGCGCGGGTGTCGGGTTACCGATCCGAGCGGCGATGACAAGGGTGCGCCGCACCCGCGGTTCGCGGATCTTGCGGCGCTGCTTGACATGCCTTAGAAGATATACCCAAGATGCGTCATGTGGCGCGTCGAGGAGCATCGCCGAGTCGACAAGCAGCTGAAGGCGGCTCCGAGCGAGATTCTCCGCCGCTACGAGAAATGGAAGGACATCGCCTCCCTCTCTGGCCCCCCGGGGTTGCGGCTCATCAAAGGGTTCCATGATGAGGCGCTGTCCGGCGAGTGGGCGGGATATCGGTCCTCACGCCTCGGCGAAAAGTGGCGCCTCGTCTATCGCATTGTTCCCGACGATCTCTTGTTTCAGATCGCCTCGATAACGGCTCATGACTACCGGAGGTCCTGAATGAAGGAATACCGACCCGCGAAGCAGCGAATCCCTGTCTCGGTTGGAGAGTCGGTTCGTATCATCCGGGAGCTGCAGGAGCTCAGCCAGAACGATCTTGCAGAGCGTACTGGGATAGCGCAGGCCACCATCTCCGCCATTGAAAACGATCGTGTTCGCCTCGGGGTGGAGCGTGCGAAGGTGCTGGCTCGGGCACTCAAGTGCCACCCCGGGGTACTGGTGTTTCCGGCTTGGGAGCTTCCGGGGGACGCTACGGCATAACGATCCCGCCGATGGCGCAACACCTCCGATTCGGCCGTCGTTTATTCCACGGACTGACGAGCCATAGGGTTGACCCGCCGTCTTCGTTCGAGATTCGGTTGCAACGATGAAGATCAAGTACTTCGCGGATACGGACACTCTCTACATCGATTTCCGCGGCGACCTCGTGGCCGAGACCCGTGACTTGGACCAGGACACGGCGCTGGATATCGACGCCGAGGGAAACCTCTGCGCAATCACCGTCGAGCACGCGTCGAAGCGGACCGACATTCCGGAAATTTCGTTACGAGCAGATCGCGGCCTGAGTCGTGGCACGGTTGATGTCGCCCATTCTGTTGTGCAGCGATCCAACGGCGCTACCGTCCGCGCTCTCGCTCTTCCCGGGCGCGGGCGACGGCGTCTGCGAAAGCGACGTTCACCGTCCCGGCGTCGCCCGAATGGCACCGCGCGACCATTGGAGCGCCTCGGAGAATCTCGCCCCCTCCGGCAGTTTCATGCCATTCGATTGACTTCGAGCGGTCTCGCCTTACAATCCCCATAGCCACCGCCTGAGTGGCGGTTCAGTTCAACGAAGGTTCTTCCGCCCAATGACAGCATCTCCTCTTCACACGCTTGCCCGTCGGCGTAAGCACTATTCGTTAGGCACATAAGTTAGAACGGAGGTTTCGTGCGACTCACGTCTGCAAAGATCCGCAACTACCGGACGCTGGAGTCCGTAGACCTCGCATTCCCCTCCTCCTACGCTGCGATCTGCGGACCAAACGACTCAGGAAAAACGAACGTCGTGCGGGCGTTGCGAGCAATGGTTCGAGGTGAGGTGCCCGGACCCTTTCCGTTCGACGATGAAGAGGAATTCTCGCGTAAGGACGACTACCCGAAATGGAAAGACACCGAACCCTCAAAGCAGGAGGTTTCTCTTGAGGTCACAATAGAGTTGGACAAGGTTCGGGATGTTGGCTTCTACCAGTTTGTAGCCACTCAGTTGAAACTTGAGAGCCCTGCGAATCCCCTATCCGTAGATATTGCTGTCTTGTACCGCGGAGAGAAGCCAGAGCCTACAGTTACCGTACGAATCACCGACTCGGAGTTTACCGGGCTTGATGCCCAGCAAGTCCTGAAGAAGCTGCAATCATCGCGAAGCATCATTTTCCACAATTCGACAGAACCAGAGACTCGGTATATGTATCCACGGCGGAGCGTAGCTGGGCACATTCGAGAGATCACTGGCCAGCATGAGCACCTCGTCGAGTCTATGAAGAAGACGGTAAGTCGAGGGCTCGCCAAGATATCGAAGTCGCAGCAGGCCGAGTTCGAGGGACTGCTTGGTCGGTTGCAAACCAAGTACCGCGTTGGTCTCTCATTGCCCCCCTTCGATTTCGGCTATCTCCCATTCAGCATAACGCTCGGCGACAAGACGGTAGAAGTTCCTCTCGACGATTGGGGAAGCGGGACAAGGAACCGCACGCTTGTGCTGCTGGGCCTATTTCGCGCGAGGCAAATAGGCGACTCTGAAGAATCGGCATCGAAGATCACGCCAGTAATTCTCGTGGAGGAGCCTGAGAGCTTCCTTCATCCGGCCGCGCAGGCCGAGTTTGGTCGCGTTCTTCGTGATCTAGCCGAAGAGTTTCGGGTCCAGGTCATCGTGACCACGCATAGTCCTTATCTCCTTAATCTAAAGGATCCAGCCTCTAACATCCTCCTGTCACGCCGCACTGCGTACAACCAGCTTCGCGCTACAGAACGAGTTGACACTAGCGGTGACAACTGGATGGCACCGTTTGGCCTAGCGCTTGGACTGGACGCCGAAGAGTTCAAGCCTTGGAAATCGATGATGCTCGCGGGCGCGGATACGATCCTGCTTGTTGAAGGAGAAACCGACGTCAAGTACTTCGAAATGTTGCGAGGACCAGAACATGGCAGTAACCGCCTTCAACTACAAGGAGACATCGTCCCTTACGAAGGTACAGGCTCTTTGAGCAATGCGGTGCTACTCAGGTTCGTGAAAAATAGACACCGCAAGTTTTTCGTGACGTTTGACCTAGATGCTGAAAGTCAGATCGAGAGAACGCTCAAGTGTCTTCAACTGGAGAAATCCAAACACTATCTTCCAGTCGGTTTGAATGTGGCCGGCAAGAGAAACATTGAAGGGCTGCTACCTGATGTCGTGACAAAGGCCGTGTATCAGACCAACCCTGACTTAGTACAGGCCGCCACCGCCGGCACGAAGGACGAACAAGACGCGGCGAAGCGGAAGTTGAAAGGCCTCTTCTATCAGGAGTTCAAGAAGCAGGCGACACCAGGGTCAGAGGATTTCGCTCACTTCTATGCGCTTACGAAGGTAATTAACAAGGCTATGGCATGAGCGGGCGCACAGCCACCCAGCAAGCGCCATGTTCGTCATCCTCGTTGGCCCCAAAGGTAGCGAGAAGAGCACGCGGGCTGCCCTTGCCAAGCAGACCTTGATGCGCTCTGAGCCCAGGTCGAGGCGAGGCGCATGATGAGAGGAGAAACGCAATGGCCCGGATCACGGAAATCGCCCCCGATATTTATCGCATCTCCACGTTCATGCCCGAGGCGGATCTGCAGTTCAATCAGTTCCTCGTGCGCGACGATGAGCCGCTGTTGTTCCACACGGGTATGAAGGGGCTCTTTCCGGTCGTGCGCGACGCCGTTGCCAGGCTGCTGCCACCCTCCGAGATCCGGTGGATCGGGTTCAGTCATTTCGAAGCCGATGAATGCGGCGCGCTGCGGGAATGGCAGACCCTGGCGCCCGCCGCGACGGCCGTATGCAGTCTGGTCGCCAAGCTGGTGAGCGTCGACGATGTGGTAGCACTCCGACCCGCGCAGGCACTGGCGGATGGCGAGCAGCTTCGCACCGGCAAGTACCGTTTTCGTTTTCTCCAGACGCCCCATGTGCCGCACTGCTGGGAGGCGAGCCTGCTGTTCGAGGAAAAGCACGGCACGCTGTTGTGTTCCGACCTGTTCCACCAGAGCGGGAACGTCGAGCCCAGCACGAGCTCGGACGTGGTCGGCCGGTTCAAACAGACGCTGACCGACTACCAGCAGGGACCTCTCGCGAACTATTTGCCGTACACGAACCAAACGGAGCCGACGCTGAAGCGGCTGGCGGCGCTCAAGCCGAGAACACTGGCGACCATGCACGGATCGACGTTCGTCGGGGACGGGGAGCGGGCCATCGGCGACCTCGCACAGGCCATGAGAGATGTCCTTGCGTGAAGCGGGAGCGGCGGCGACGCGATAGAATCCGTGCCCTCCTGCTCGGGAACATCCATGCGCACGATTGCCGCGATTCTGGTTTCGCTTGCATCCATTGCCGTCCTGATCGGTTGCGCGGCCGGGCGCAGCCCTGTCGGCGCGCAGCAGACGGCCTCCAGGCAGATGTCTTCCCGACAGGTGCTTGCCAAGGAAGCGCTTACGGTCAAGGGTTCCCTCACCTATCGCGCGCGGGTCGCGCTGCCTCCCGAGACGCGCGCGGTCGTGGAGCTGAAGGACGCGTCCGGTGCCAGCGGCCCGGTGGTGGCGGAACAACGCATGGATCTCCAGGGCAGGCAGGTCCCGGTTCCGTTCGAGCTCGACGTCGATCGCGCGAGGCTGGTCGACGGCAGGCCGTACAGCGTTCGCGCGGCGTTTTCCCTGCACGGCCGTCCGACGTGGGTGTCCGATCCCGTGGTGATCACGCCGCAGCCGGACGTGATCGATGTCGGCGTGATCGAGATGAAACCGTACACGGCCCTTGCGTTCGCCAGCGACCTGCGTTGCGGCGATCAAAGGGTGACCATCGGCTACGTCGGCAACGCCATGCGACTCACCGTCGGCGACCAGTCGTTCGACATGCGTCCGCTGGCGAGCGCCTCCGGCTCGAAGTACGAAGCAGTGGGCGATCCCTCGACGACGCTCTGGACCAAGGACACGGTGGCGACGGTAGCGATCAAGGGCGTCGCCTATCCGCCGTGCACGAAGGTGAGCGCCGGCGAGCGTGCGCCATTGCGCGCGACCGGCAACGAGCCTGGCTGACGGCTCGACCTCGGCGAACACGGTGTCGGTGCACTTCCTTTCATCTCACGTACAACCTTGCCTGGCTGTCACGCCGCCCACGACGACGTCTCCGAGACGGCGGCAGCCGCCTCGTCCCGGGTGTAGAACCTGCCGCGGCGAACGAAGCCGGATACCAACGACCCCTTGACCGCGAGTACGCGACCGGATTCGGCCCGGCTCACGACCATCTCTTGCGGCAGACCGTCGAGGACATGGAAGGGGGCAGGATTGCCGTCGAGAAAGCACGCGCGATAGACCTTGCCCGTGTCGTCGTCGCGGAAGGCGGGGCGGAAGCCGAAGTCCCCGTTCTCCTCGCTGCAGCCGCCACTGCCGCGGTAAGCGTCGGACTGCGCGCGCAGATCGGTGTTGGTCCAGGAGCGCTGAGAGCGCGGCGCAAGACCGCGAGAACCGTTGCGAACCGTCGAGGAAATCTGCTGGCTGATCGCGTTCATGTCTGCCTCCTGCGCTTTTTTCGGAGCTCGTTGGAAGGCAGTGTGCCTGGCGCAGATCACGCGGTAGTCAACGAAAGTTCAAGTATTCGTCCGCTGCGACGGCCGCGGCCCCGTTCGGAAGTCATAATGTAGCGATACTCTGGAACGCCCCACCACCCTCAAGGAGGAGAAGCCATGTCGAGTGTCGGATACCATGAACCCGTTTCCGAAATGTCGGACGAAACGCGGGACATGCATCGAGCCATCGTCTCGCTGATGGAAGAGCTGGAAGCCGTGGACTGGTACAACCAGCGGGCCGATGCGTGCAAGGATCCGCAGCTCAAGGCGATCCTCGAACACAATCGCGACGAGGAAAAGGAGCATGCGGCGATGGTGCTCGAGTGGATCCGCCGCCAGGACTCGACCTTCTCGAAAGAGATGAAGGACTACCTCTTCACCGACAAGCCGATTGCACACAAGTAGGAACACCTTGAGCTCGAACGTCGACGCGCTGCTCTTCGACTTCGGCGGCGTCATCGTCGACATCGATTTCGGTCGCGCCGTCGCGGCGTGGGCGCAGGCGGCCGGCGTGACGGCGCCGAGCCTGGCGCCGCGCTTCACCTACGACGTCTTCTACCAGGCCCTCGAGGTCGGAGAGATCGACGCCGAAACCTACTTCGCGTCCCTGCGCGAGACGCTCGGCGTGGAACTCTCGGACCAGCAGCTGCTGAGGGGGTGGAATGCGATCTTCGGCGAGCCCCTGCCCGGCATCGACCGTCTTCTGCGCGCGCTCGCATCGCATGTGCCGCTGTACGTTTTCTCGAACACGAACCCGATGCATCACGTCTACTGGTCGGCGCGCTATCGCGACACGCTGCGTCCATTCTCGGCCGTTTTCTGCTCGTGCGATCTCGGCATGCGCAAACCCTCGCCCGAGGCGTTTCGTCGGGTCGCCGAGCACATCGGCGTGCCGCTGGCGCGTATCGCGTTTTTCGACGATCTGGCGGAAAATGTCGCGGGCGCTCGTGCAGCGGGTCTGGTCGGCTTCCAGGTCGCGTCCGTCGCGGACGTACATCGAATCCTGATCGAGGAATTGCAGGTCCCGATCCGGGTGTCGCGTGCCATCGTTTGAGCAGTGCCCAACAAGCCGCCGACGCTGGCGGTCTATCCCGCCAGCGGCTTTTCCGAGCTACCGTTGCGGATCGGTTGAGCGCGGCGGTCGCTCGCTGCGGCCTGGAAGGTTGCGCCGCGGCGGCAGCATCTTCGCCCAGAGCAGCACCGGGAGCAGGAGGAACGACCCGGGCAGGATCAGGAGGATGACCCACAGCACCCAGCGTGCGCCAGCGGGCACGCGGCGCGCGCGATCATCCACAGAATCCGTCAGGCGTTGCAGCAAAGCCTCCACGTCACCGTCTCCTTGGGGCCGATGACCCGTTCTGGTACCGGGTCGATGCTCCCATCTACGCGCCTCGTCGCAGACCGGATGCACCCGCAGCCTCCACGTCAATGTACGCGGCGGTGGCATGCCCCGCCATCGTCCACTCGTTCTAGGCCGAAGGATTAGGTTTCAGCAAGGCTCGCGGTGTGCCGGTCGGCATCACGCCTGCCCGAGCTTTTCTCTCAGCAGCGTGCGCTCCAGTTCCGCCGCTGCGCGCACCGAGAAGATCTTGAACAGCGCCAGGTGCGGCAGGTCTTGGCGCATCGGCTTGCCGTCCATGCAGGCGAAGTGGCCGATGATCCTGCCGGTGGAATCGAACATGGGCACGCCGATGTAGCTGTCGCGGTCGTATTGTTCTTCCTCCGGCCAGATGTCGCACACCCCGGTCGGGCAGTAGACGATTTCCTTGCGCTCGATGACCGCACCGCAGGACGTGCCCGCGAGATCGTATTCGAAGTTCTCCCAGAACTCGCCGTTGGAGTAGTACGCGAGCGTGCGCGCCTTGGTCGGCGGATCGTCGGGGCAATAGCAGACGAGGTTGTCGCGGGTGTGCAGGATGGCAGACAGGTTCTTCATCAGCGCCTGGAAGAAATCCATGCCGGACACGGACGAGAGCCCTTCCGCCGCCTGGATGAGCGTCTCCTCGAGTTCTTTGCGCGCGTGGATGTCGTTGTCCATGACCAGCACGCGATACGGCTTGCCGCTGGCGTGGCGGATCGCGGTGCCGCGCGAGTGCACCCACAGGTAACGGCCATCGGCGTGCCGCAGGCGGTACTCCCCCTCGAAATGAGGGGTCAGCGCCTGCACGTGATTGTCCAGCCGCGTTGTGACCGCGTCGCGATCGTCGGGATGCACGAGGCGCTTCCAGTCGTCGATGCTGGCGACGTCCGCGTCGAGGCAGCCGAGCATGCCCTTCCAGCGCGGCGAGAACTGCGTGACGCCGGATTGGATATCCCATTCCCACGTGCCGTCGTTGGCGCGTTCCACGACCAGGGCGTAGCGGTCCTCGATCTCGCGCAGACTTGCCTCCAGATTGCGGCGCTGGCTCGACGCCTCGGCGAGCCGGGTGTCGGACTCACGGACGCGCTCGTGCAAACGCTCGAGCTCGGTGCCAAGCTCACGCAACTCTCCTGACGCCGGAGCGTCCAGCGGCTCGAAAAAACCGTCCTGCGCCATGCGCTGCACCACCCTCTTGAGACGCCGCAGCGGGCGCAGAAGAAAGACCTCGACGTTCGCCGCGCTCACCACGAGCAGCACCGCCAGGATGGCGAGGGGGACGACCGAGGAGACCTGGCTCTCGTGCCCGAGGAACACTGCGTAGACGCCCCAGAGCAGCAGGAAGAGCGCGGTCGGGAGAAGCAGCGTGGTCTGCAGGCTGGTCATCGCAGGTGTCCTCCAGTTGGAGCCGCTATGCTCACGGATTGAAGTATAAGTCCTCCCGACGTGGTGTTGACGCACTCCGGCGAGTCATCGAGAATGCCTCAGTCCGCGCGCGCCCAGCCTGTGACGCTCGACATGCCGTAATCTGACCCGTGTAGAAGGAGTGACCCGATGGCCCTCGTCCGCGCCAACGCCACGGCCATTACGCTCGATCCGACCGAGCTCGATCTGGGGCTGATCGCAAACGGAGGCCTCACCAGCGGGGGAGCGACGCTGTCCCCGCCCACCGTCGGCATCGCGACGCCCGCGGCTCTGCAGCTTCTATACAGCGTAAACGGCGGCGCCGGCGGCACGTACGCCTGGAATCTGACCGGCTTCGGGCTCGCATACTCGCCGTCGGTTCTGCCCAAGGGTTTCCCTGCGCCGACCATCGTCGACGGCACGCTTACCCGCATTTTCGATCTGCTCAATGGGAGGCCCGCCAGCATCGACATCAGCGGCTTCGCGGTGCCCGCTGCAACGTTCTGGTCGCAGGTCAAGGCCGACGACAATCTGGGCGTGCTGACGAGCATTCTCGCCGGGAACGACACCATCGTCGGCTCCGATCAGCGCACCGATGCGATCGGCCAGCCCATCGGCGACCACCTGTTCGGTTACGCCGGCAACGACAGCATCAGCGCCGGGGCAGGCTTCGACATCCTGAACGGCGGGCCGGGGAACGACTTTCTCGATGGCGGCGCCGATACCGATCAGGCGAGCTATGGCGGCGACTCGCCGCAATACAAGATCGTCACTTACGCCGGCACCACGGGCGTGGTGTCGAATCCAGCCTTCTCCGTGGAAGGTGTCGACAAGCTGGTGAACGTCGAGCAGCTCGTCTTCGCCGGCCAGCCCCTCGCCACGCCCGGCGACAACTTCAGCCCCCTCGATTACATTGCGTCCTACGCCGATCTGATGCCGGTGCTCGGCGCCAACGCGCAAGCCGGCTTCGACCACTACCTGTACGCCGGTGCGAACGAGGGCCGCACCGTGAGCTTCGACGGGCTCGAGTACATCGCGTCCTACCCCGATCTCATCGCGGCGTTCGGCGCCAACGATGCCGCCGGTGCAGCCCACTACATCCAGAGCGGAGCCGCCGAAGGCCGCACGGCCACCTTCGACGGGCTCGAGTACATTGCCTCCTACGGTGACCTGATCCAGAGCTTCGGGGTCAATCCCGACGCGGGCACGGTCCACTTCATCACGCACGGCGCGGCGGAACAGCGCACGGTGATCTTCGATCCGATCTCCTACCAGATTGCAAATCCCGATGTCGCTGCTGCCTTCGGCGACGACCTGCTCGGCACAGCCGTGCACTACATCACGACCGGTTTCTACGAGCACCGCCCGATCGCGTGAGCCGTTCACCCGCAGTCGCGGTGGCCGTGCGCCGGCAGGCACCGCCCGCAGCGATGCCTGCCGCTCGGGGTGACCCTACCCGATGAAAATCCGGGTCGGCCGTGCGCTCGCCGTGTTCGACGGGTTCGAAACACCGGCGAGGTTGAAGGCGGACACGCGGTGGGCGTACACGTTGTTCGGCGACAACGGGCTGTCCGTATAGGCTCTCGTGTTCGCCGGCAACTCTGCGATCCGACTCCAGGCACCGCCACCGATCTGACGCTCGATCCTGAACCCGTCCTCGTTCTGGCTGTTGTCCTCTCGGGTCAGATTGATCTGCGAGCCCGACACGGCGACGCCCATGAGGTTCGCCGGCGCGGCGAGATCACTACCCGTGCCGCCCACCGCGAAGCTCACCGGGCTTTGCAGTCTTTGGCCGTCGTTCAAGAGCAAAACAATCGGACCGGTGACCGCGCCGAGGGGCACCTGGGTGTCGAGGGACGCCACATTGACGATGGGCCGATACGCCGTTGAATTGCACTTCCGGTCGATCGGTCACATCCCTGCCCAGACTGGTGCCGAAGAATCGTGACCGTCGTCCCGTTTGGCGGATCGGCCGCTAGCCCGGAAAACGGCTCGATGCTGGTGATCCGCGGGACGGCGAAGAATACGGGACTGGGATTCGACGTGCGTGGCGGTCCGCCGTTCGCAGGTACGCGAGTCACGGTGATGCTCCCGGTTATCGCATTTGGCGGCACCTGAGCACTGATGCTGGTCCCGCTGTTGACGAAGAAGTTGAGCGACGGCCCGCCCTCGAAAGCTATACCCTCCACCTCCTTTGGATCGTTGGTGAAGAAGTTACTCCCCCGATCGTCACACCGCGATCCGGATTGTTGCCGGTCACAACTGGAATCTCATCGGAGACCGCGAGCGGGGTGGGTTGATCAAAGTCACCGATAGTAACGTTCGGCCCGATTGTGACGAAGTGATTCATTGCCACTTTCCTCCAGGTCCAGAAAAAGGAGATACGCGTGATGATGGAGGCGTCGTGGGCGCGCAACTGAAATGCCATTCTTCCGGAGAACCCGGTTTGCTTATCGGTGATCGCTTTCCATCGCGCCTCTAATACGAGCGCTTGTGTTCTGGATTCGAGGAGCGCGAACAGTCCGACGAGTAGGGCCAATTAGCACGTTGCCTTACCGGCCCCCAGTTAGTCAGGGTTCATGGGGGAACGAAAGATCGTTCCGGGGCGCGCGATGTGGGGCGTCACCTCGCCGCTCTATCCCGTGATCCTGGGGATCGACAGAGCGGGACATCCACCGAGCAAAATGCGTTCACGTTGCAAACACTGCCATGCTGCATGGCGCAGAAGGTGCATCAGTGTGGACGAAATATGGGCTCACGTCCAGGATCCGCGGGCAAACCAACGCTATCCCGCCCAATATGGAGAGTATTGCGTGAGGATCACAAGCAAATTGCGGGGTTCTATTCTATCTCCAGAACAAATCATGTTCGGTGGAAGCAGGAGGTGCGAGTGAACATCGGCGAGCTAGTTAGGCACAGCAGGCGGCGTGATTGCGGAATCGGCAAACTGATCGACGTCTCTCCCAATGGGCTCTGCATAGCCGAGTTCCCAACGGGAACCTTCAGTGGTATTCCCTTAGAGTCTCTGGTTTCGGTCGAGGACGAGCTCCGAGAAGAGCAGATACGCAAGGCCGCCGAAGAAGAAACCCACAGACTCGCAGCGGCAAGAGAAGCTTTCCGACGCCACGTTCAAGAGTTGCTTGATGAGGGTAACTTTGGTGAGGCAGATCTCCTATACCAAGCGCGATGCGCTGATTGGTGGACTCGCGCTGACTACGAGGCTGCAAGAGTAGCCGCCCAATTCATGCATCGATTCTCCGCAACGTACCAAGAAGGTTCGCTGGCAGACCTGGACGCACTATTCGAAGCCCGCCCAAGCGCCGTTCACCTCTCCGCGTGTGATTTTGTCGAGCTGAAGCTCCCGAAGATTCGAAGCTATCTGGCCGGCATTGGAATGCGGTTGGACGACGAGCAGGAACGGGCAAACGCTCGCCCCGAATCCCGCCTTCTAATCAAGGCGCGCGCCGGTTCTGGAAAAACACGCACGTTGTGCGCGCGCGCGGTGTTGGCAATCCGTGATGAAAAGTTGGAACCGGATCAAGTACTGATTCTGGCGTTCAACAAAGCGGCCGCCGCGGAGGTGAAGCGCCGCGTGCAGAAGGAGGGTGGGATCACAGACTTCGGAAACGCACGCACTTTCCATAGCCTGGCTTATCAGATCGTCCAACGAAAAAAGGCACTTCTCTTTGATGCAGGTGGTCATCCGTCAGCGCGGGAACAGACCGGCTTCGTTCAGCGCGCGATGCAACGGATCCTGAATCCCGCATTCAAAGAAGCGATGGTGGAGTTCTTCCGGAAGGAATTAGAGCAGGTTGAGGATATCGGTCGAGACTTGTCACCCGAAGAATACCTGGTGTTCCGTCGCTCCTTGGAGTTTGTGACACTCGCAGGCAAGAGAGTGAAGTCCAACGGCGAGAAATTCATCGCCGACTTTCTGTTTGAACATAACATCTCTTACTCTTACGAGAGGGTATGGGAGTGGAAAAGCGACTTCCTGAATGGCGCGACCTACAAGCCCGATTTCTCCATCGTCGCGAACGGTCGTGATTACATCCTTGAACACTGGGCGATCGACCCAGGCGACTGCCTCGCTGCCGTGCCGGAACACTGGGATATCTCGACGAAACAATACCGGGATCAAATCCTGGCCAAACGCGAGTTCTGGCTATCGAAGGGTAAGCCACTGCTCGAAACACATACCGCCTTAATGCGAGAGGGTCGAACGGCGTTCGAGAACCAGCTAAGGAACATTCTGCAGGGTGCCGGTATCCGGTGCCAACGGCTACCCAAAGTAGAGATTATCCGACGCGTCTTCGAGAACGACTATTCTATCTCCCGCATGGCGGAACTCTTTTCGCAGTTCATTCAGCGCGCCAAGAAGCGCGGCTGGTCAACCGACAAGATTGTCCGGCACGTTGTAGATGCGCCTGACAAGGAACCCCGCGCCAGACTGTTTCATCAGCTCGCCTTGCGCGCGTACTCCGAGTATGAAGCGATGCTGGAAGAGAAGCAGGCGATGGATTTCGATGACCTGTTGGTGCATGCCATCGAGGAAGTAGAAGCCCGTGGAGCGGCGGCCAACATTCATTTGGGTCAGGGCAGGATGATGCCAATCGGCCACTTGAGATGGATTTTCCTGGATGAATACCAGGACTTCTCTGAACTGTATTTCAGAATGCTCACTGCGATTCTGAAGGCGAACCCGGATGCGCGGCTCGTAGCGGTCGGTGACGATTGGCAAGCCATCAACGGCTTTGCTGGTGCGGAGCTTCGTTTTTTTGAGCGATTTGCCGAATACTTTCCCAATGCAGAAACAACGGAGGTCACCACGAACTACAGGAGCGATCGGGCCGTAGTAGCTGCTGGAAACGGCTTGATGAACGGGCGCGGAAGTCCGGCGAAGGTTAGCCGGTCGGCGCCGGGGCACATTGAAACGAAATATCTCGGTGATGTTTGGATCGAGTTTCGGCAGGGTGGCCAGTTTCAGCATGAGCGAGACTTCGATGCGCTATACCTTCCGCCTCAACCTGATGAGAGGAATCCTTCGGAGTCCGCTTTGCGGCAAGCGCGGGCACTAAAACTTTGCGCGCAAATCATTCTTGAGGCGCCCGAGCAGAAAACCCTTCTGCTGGCCCGCACCGGCAGAGTTTACGGTCTTGATCTGAAAGAGTTCAGGGTTCGGCTTATCGAGGTCTTATCCACGTTACAGAAGGCGGAACCCAAGATCATAGAGAAAAGAATTGACGCGATGACCGCGCACGCCTCGAAAGGCCAGGAGGCGCACAGAGTCATCATTCTGGATTTCGTGCGGCGGCAGTTTCCAAAGGTTCATCCGGACAGTCTGCTTTTCGAACTGTTCGGTGTGACGCCCCACGCCGTGCTTGAAGAGGAACGACGGCTGTTTTACGTGGCCCTGACTCGGGCTGAGCAGGGTCTGTACGTGTTGACGAACAAGGGCGAGGAGTCACCTTACCTTGAAGCGATCAACAATCGACCCTTGACGAATGAAGACCAGAATACAAGCCTCCCACCCAAGTCACGCCCTTTGGACGACCTTGCAGCAAGGATCCAGGCCAGGATTCTTTTCTGCGCCGTGCAGGGGCGTGAAGTGATTAGCGTTTCCCACTTACCCCTCCTCCAGCCTCTGCTTGAGTAGCAACCGCTCCAGCTCCGCGGCCGCGCGCACCGAGAAGATCTTGAACAGCGCAAGGTGCGGCACCACCACGCGGTAGGGTTTGCCGCTCGCGTGACGGAACGCCGTGCCGCGTGAGCTCAGCCAGCGGTAACGTCCGCTCGCGTTGCGCACGCGATACTCCGCTTCGAAGTGCGGCGTCAGTCCCTGCATGTGGTTCTTGAGCCGCGTCGTGACCGGCTCGCAATCGTCGGGATGCAAGAGCTGTTTCCAGTCGTCGAAGCTCGACACGCCAGTGTTCAGGTACCCGAGCATGCCTTTCCGCCGCAGCGAGAACTGTGAGGCACCGGTCTTCACGTCCCATTCCCAGATGCCGTCGTTCGCGCGCCCACCGTGAGCGAGTAGCGTTCTCCAGCTCGCGCAAACTGTGCTCGAGCTCCTGCCGTCGGCTCGACTCGTGGGCAAGCTTGTCGTCGTATCGCTGCATCCGGTCGCGCAATTGCTCGAGGCCCGCGGCGAGCTGGCGCAGTTCTCCGGACCCGGTCACCGGCGGCGGCGCCGTCGAGTGGTCGCGCCCCAGATTCTGCGCTGTCTCTCTTAGGCCGCGCAGCGGACGCAGCAGAAAAACTTCGACGTTGGCGGCGGTCGACGCGAGCAGCGTCGCCAAAATGGCGAAGAGCACCCTGGGCGCAACGTGTGGCCGCCCGGTCCATGGAAGAGCGTGTAGGCGCGCCCCAGAGCAGCACGAACGCCGCGGTCGGAAGAAGCAGGGTCGAGCGATGCCCAATCATCGCGACATCCTCCGGGAATGCGTGCTATCCCGCCGCGCGTTGCACGAACGCGACGAGCTCGTTGAGATTTGCTGCCGTCAAGTCCGGCGCGACCCCCAAACGCTCGGCTGGAAGGTTCGCGCGATTGACCCAGACGGTCGGATAGCCAAACCACTTGGCGCCCGTCGCGTCCCACCCGGCGGAGGCAACGAAGGCGATCTCCTCGCGTTTGAGCCCGAACGCGTCGACTCCCAGCTGATAGGCGCGCGGATCAGGCTTGTAGCTCCTGACCCGGTCGGTGCTGAGGTGGTCTTCGAAGACGCCCTCGAGCCCCGCGCTGCGGACGGCGGCATCGAGCATCTTCGGTGTGAAGTTG
>JAEUMX010000057.1 GCA_016791285.1 Burkholderiales bacterium | reverse complement strand
CGTCCTCTGCACCTGCCGCCCGCCGATAGAAGAGGACGCACGCCCATGAGCGCCATTCCCGAGGATTTCCTGCGCGCGACCGCCGAGCTGTCGGCCGCCGTCACGCGCCCGTTCCCGAAGTCGCGCAAGGTCTACGTCGAGGGCTCGCGCCCGGATCTGCGCGTGCCGCTGCGCGAGATCGAGCAGCACCCGACGCAGGCCGGTTTCGGCGCCGAGGTCAACCCGCCGGTGCCGGTCTACGACTGCTCCGGTCCGTACACCGATCCGCAGGCGTGCATCGACCTGCTCGCCGGCCTGCCGTCGGTGCGCGGCGGCTGGATCGCCGAGCGCAACGATACCGATCAGCTCGCCGGCCCGAGTTCCGATTACGGCCGCGAGCGTGCCGCCGATCCGCGGCTCGCGGCCTTCCGCTTCGAGCACATCCGCGCCCCGCGCCGCGCCAGGGCCGGTGCCAACGTCACGCAGATGCACTACGCGCGCAAGGGCATCGTGACGCCGGAAATGGAATTCGTCGCGCTGCGCGAAAGCCTGCGCCTGCAGGAACTGCGCAGCGATCCGCGTTACGGCAAGCTTTTGCGCCAGCACCGCGGCCATTCCTTCGGCGCCGCGATTCCGGACATGATCACGCCCGAGTTCGTGCGCAGCGAGGTCGCGCGCGGTCGCGCGATCATTCCGGCCAACATCAATCATCCGGAACTGGAGCCGATGATCATCGGCCGCAACTTCCTGGTGAAGATCAACGGCAATCTCGGCAATTCGGCGGTGACCTCCAGCATTGCCGAGGAAGTCGAGAAGATGGTCTGGGGCATCCGCTGGGGTGCCGACACGATCATGGATCTGTCGACCGGCAAGAACATCCACGAAACCCGCGAATGGATCATCCGCAACGCGCCGGTGCCGATCGGCACGGTGCCGATCTATCAGGCACTCGAAAAGGTTGACGGCAAGGCCGAGGAACTGACCTGGGAGATCTTCCGCGACACGCTGATCGAGCAGGCGGAGCAGGGCGTCGACTACTTCACGATCCACGCCGGCGTGCGCCTGCCCTTCATCCCCATGACCGCGAAGCGCATGACCGGCATCGTCTCGCGCGGCGGCTCGATCATGGCCAAGTGGTGTCTCGCCCATCATCGCGAGTCCTTCCTCTACACGCGGTTCGAGGAGATCTGCGAGATCATGAAGGCGTACGACGTGTCGTTCAGCCTGGGCGACGGCCTGCGTCCGGGCTCGATCTACGACGCCAACGACGAGGCGCAGATCGCCGAGCTGCGCACGCTCGGCGAGCTCACGGACATCGCCTGGCAGCACGACGTGCAGACCATGATCGAAGGCCCCGGGCACGTGCCGATGCAGCTCATCCGCGAGAACATGGACCTGCAGTTGAAGTACTGCAAGGAGGCCCCGTTCTACACCCTCGGTCCGCTCACGACCGACATCGCGCCCGGCTACGACCACATCACGAGCGCCATCGGCGCCGCCATGATCGGCTGGTACGGCACGGCGATGCTCTGTTATGTCACGCCCAAGGAGCACCTCGGCCTGCCGGACAAGGACGACGTGAAGGACGGCATCATCGCCTACAAGATCGCGGCGCACGCCGCCGATCTCGCGAAGGGCCACCCGGGGGCGCAGATCCGCGACAACGCACTGTCCAAGGCGCGCTTCGAGTTCCGCTGGGACGACCAGTTCAACCTCGGCCTCGATCCGGACAAGGCCAAGCAGTTCCACGACGAGACGCTGCCGCAGGAGGGTGCGAAGCTCGCCCACTTCTGCTCCATGTGCGGACCGCACTTCTGCTCGATGAAGATCACCCAGGACGTGCGCGAGTACGCGGCAAACCAGGGTGTCTCGGAAGAGGAAGCCCTGACCAAGGGGATGGAGGCGAAGGCAGCCGAATTCGTCGAACACGGCGCGGAGATCTACAGCAAGGTGTGAGCACGCTCGCGGCTCCTCCGGTCCACCGCATGAGTGCAACGCTGCCCGCGCTGTCGCTGCTGGAGGCGCGCGTGCTGGGGGTGCTGGTGGAAAAGCAGCACACGGTCCCCGACACCTATCCGCTCACGTTGAACGCGCTGGTTTCCGGCTGCAACCAGAAGACCAGCCGCGACCCCGTGCTGAGCGCGACGGAAGCGGAGGTACAGGCCGCCCTGGACCATCTGCGCTCGCTCGCGCTCGTCATCGAGTCGAGCGGGGGGCGCGTGATGCGTCATGCCCACAACGTCGAGCGGGTGCTGCAGGTTCCGCCGCAGTCGGTCGCACTGCTTGCCACCCTGATGCTGCGCGGACCCCAGACCGCCGGCGAGCTGCGCATCAGCTGCGAGCGCCTGCATCGCTTCGCCGACATTTCCGCGGTCGAGGCTTTTCTGACGGAGCTCGCCGAGCGCACGGCGGGACCGCTCGTGGTCGAGCTCGCACGGCAGCCGGGCGCGCGCGAGAACCGCTGGGCACACCTGCTCTCGGGGCCGCCCGCGCCCGAAACCACGCTTGCGGCGACAGCCGCAGACGAGCCGGCGCGTGACGCCGCGGGCAGCGAGCTCGCCGCGCTGAGAGCCGAGGTGGCGCGCCTCTCGGGCGACCTCGAAGAGCTCAGGTCGACGGTCGTGAAACTCTGCACCGAGCTGGGAATCTCACCGCGCTAGCAGGCAGGGTGACTCGTACGCTTCGACGCGTCTTCAACCAGGAGAAAGACAGATGGGACTTCTAGACGAGATTCTGCGCAATGCGTTGGGCGGAAGCGGCGGCGGACTGGGCGGATCGCTCGGCGAAGCGCTGGGTCAGCAGCAGGCGCCCGCGCCGCGCGGTGGCGGTGACATGGGCGGTATCCTGATGGCATTGCTGCCGGTGGTGCTCGGCATGCTCGCCAATCGCGGCGGCGCACAGCAGACGGGACAGGCGCAGGGCGGCGGCGGCCTGGGCGATCTGATCGGCGGCATGCTCGGGGGCGGCGCTGCGGCGGGTGGCGCCGGCGGTCTGGGCGACCTGCTCCAGCGCTTCCAGCAGGCCGGGTACGGCGACCAGGCGCAATCGTGGGTGGGCACCGGTCAGAACCTGCCGATCTCCCCGGACATCATCGGCCAGATTTTCGGCGGCGGCGGACTCTCGCAGATCGCTCGGCAGGCGGGCCTGTCCGAGCAGGAGACCTCGGCCGGGCTGTCGCAACTGCTGCCCGACGTGGTCGATCATTTCACCCCGGGCGGTCAGGTGCCGGACCTTGATCAGTTGAGCGCGAGCGTCGATGCGCTCGCGCGCCAGTTCCGCGGCTGATTCGAACGTCCGTCCTCGCCCCGCGGCCGCGCCGCATCACGACAGCCCACCGGCAAGCATGTAACAGCCGCTGACAACACCGCCGGATCGGCCTCAACGGCGACGGCTGCGCGGCCCACCCCCGGGTCTCGGCCGCGCGGGGTGCGTGCTACCATCCGCGCTTTTCCCGTCGCGACCCCATGTTCGATCCAATCTACTGGAAGGCGCTCGTCCTCGGCATCGTCGAGGGTCTTACCGAGTTTCTGCCGATCTCGAGCACCGGCCATCTCATCCTCGCCGGCGATCTTCTGGGCTTCAACGACGAAAAGGGCAAGATCTTCGAGCTCGTGATCCAGACCGGCGCGATGCTCGCGGTGGTATGGGAGTACCGCCACAAGTTCGCTGCCGTGTTGCGCGGGATCGTCTCGGATCCCGGCGCGCAGCGCTTCGTCGCCAACCTCGTCATCGCGTTCATGCCGGCAGCGCTGCTCGGCCTCGCCTTCGGCAAGTACATCAAGGCCGCGCTCTTCAAGCCGGTGCCGGTGGCGATCGCTTTCATCGTGGGCGCGTTCGTCATCCTGTGGGCGGAACGGCGCCAGCACGCGGTCACAGTCGCCTCCGTCGACGACATGACCTGGAAGGACGCGCTCAAGGTCGGCTGCGCACAGGCGTTCGCCCTGATCCCGGGCACCTCGCGCTCCGGTGCCACGATCATCGGCGGCCTGCTGTTCGGGCTCTCGCGCAAGGCGGCCACCGAGTTCTCCTTCTTCCTGGCGGTGCCCACGCTGGTCGCTGCCGGTGGCTACGATCTCTACAAGAACCGGGGGCTGCTCGACCTGCAGGACGCGGGCTATTTTGCCGTCGGACTGGTGGCATCCTTCGTCTCGGCGTTCCTGTGCATCCGCTGGCTGCTGCGCTACATCATGCGCCATGACTTCACGCTCTTCGCGTGGTATCGCATCGTCTTCGGCGTCGTCGTGCTCGTGACGGCCTACACCGGCTTCGTGGAGTGGACTGCCGGATGATGCTCGGGCGGGCGGCGTGCTGAGCGCCGCCGGCCCGTACGCGCGCCTGCTCCGGATTCCCGAGGTGCGCCAGCTCATCGCGTCGTCGGTGGTCGGACGCATCCCGGTCGGCCTTTCCACTCTGGCGCTGGTGTTGTTTCTGCAGGGTCGCGCCGACTCCCTCGCCGATGCCAGCATCGCTGCCGCCTGCTACGTCCTGGGGCTCGCCACGATGGCGCCCCTCATCGGCCGCGCGGTCGATCGGGCGGGTCCGCGGCGCGTGCTGCTCGCGTGCCTGACCGTGCATCCGACGACGCTCGTCGCGCTGACCGCAATCGCTCTCGCCGGGGCGAGCCGCGGCTGGGTGTTCGCCGCCGCGCTGCTGGCCGGTGCGTCGATGCCGCCGATCACTGTTTGCGTGCGTGCGCTCTACCCGCGACTGGTGACCGACGCCGCGCTGCAGCGCACCGCGTATTCACTGGACTCGGCGATCATCGAAGCGATTTTCATCCTGGGCCCGCTGCTCGCGGCGGGTTTCGCCGCGGCCGGCGCCGAGGCAGCTGCCCTGTGGCTTTCGGCGGCGTGCGCGCTGGTCGGCGGTTGGCTCTTCCTGGGTGCTGCGCCGGTGCGCGCCTGGCGGCCAAAACCATCCGGAGTGCCGCCCGCCGGGAAAAGTCCCCTGAGCAATGGATACCTGCGCTGCGTGCTGGCGGCTGCAGCGCTTTTCGCCTTCGCCTTCGGCGCGTTCGAGATCGGGGTCGTCGGGTTCGCCACCCGCAGCGGCGTGCCGGCGGCTGCCGGCGTGATTCTCGCGCTCGCGAGCGTCGGCAGCGTGCTGGGCGTCCTCGCATATGGCGGCCGCTCGTGGTCGCTCGATGCCGGCAGGCAGTTCCTCGTGCTGCTCGTCCTGATGGCAGGCGGCCTGGTGGCGCTGGCGCCGATTTCGAGCCTGCCGCTCTTCGCAGCGGCAGTGGTGCTGGCAGCAGCGCCGATGGCGCCGGTGATCGCGGCGAACTCCGTCCTCGTCGTGCAGGTCGCGCCCAACGAGCGAATCGCCGAAGCTTTCACCTGGGCCTCGACCGCCCTGCTAGCAGGCATCAGCGCCGGCACGGCCGCTGGCGGAATCCTGGTCGAGCGATATTCGCCCGCGACAGCCCTGTTCGCCGCCGCCGCGGCAACGCTGCTCGCTGCCGCGGTCGCGTATCCCGTGGCGCGACGCCTGCCGCGCCCCGCGTCCCCGCAACCGCTTCAGTAACGAGCCCGCCCGCCGCGCGCCTTCAGGATTGAAGCCACGGCAGACCGGCGTGGCGCCACCCGCCCACCGTGTTGCGATGGCCCTCTGCATCCTTGTCGCCTTCGAAGCCTTCGAGCACGTTGTAGCTCTCGCTGTAACCCAGCCGGGTCGAAGCGATCGCCGCGGCGCTCGAGCGCGCGCCGCTGCGGCAGATGAACATGACCAGTGCTTCCGCGTCGACCTGCTGGCGCAACTGCTGGCCGAAGTCCGGATTTGGCCGGCTGCCGGGATAGGTCAGCCACTCGATTTCGACCGCACCAGGAATCCGGCCGACCCAGTCGAGCTCGGCACGGGTGCGCACATCCACCAGACGGGCGCCCGGCGCGTGCTGCAGCACCTCGTGCGCTTCCCGGGGGGTGAGGGCACCGCTGTAGGGAAGGTTCAGGCGTTGCGCCCGATCCCGGGCGGTGGCAAGGATTTCAGAGAGGGTTGTCATGATCTTTGGCACTCGGACTTGAACGATCCTCGAAGTTTACCGCGCCCTGATTCGCGAAGCTCGACCGCGCACATAATTTGGGTACACTTCGCACATGAATGGTGCACGATGATCCAAAGGGCACTAACATCGTGCCTCCGGGTGCGGCCGAATGCCTTGAATCGTTTATTGGACAAGGGATTGCGCCGGATGAGGGCGTGGCACGCAACCTGCAGACTGCGAGCCCCTGTCGTATTTCCCGCACCCAGTACCCAACAATCGACGGAGAGAAAGAGCCATGGCGGTTGCCGACGTAATGAAGCTGATCAAAGACAACGAAGTCAAGTTCATCGACTTCCGCTTTACCGACACCCGCGGCAAGGAACAGCACGTGTCGGTGCCGGTGAAGGCGTTCGGCGAAGCCAAATTCACCGACGGCCATGCATTCGACGGCTCTTCCATCGCTGGCTGGAAGGGGATACAGGCCTCCGACATGCTGCTCATGCCGGACCCGGACACCGCTCATCTCGACCCGTTCATGGACGAGCCGACGGTCATCATCACCTGCGATGTGCTCGATCCTGCCGACATGAAGGGCTACGACCGCGATCCGCGCTCGATCGCCAAGCGTGGCGAGGCATACATCAAGCAGACCGGTATCGCCGACACGGCCTATTTCGGTCCGGAGCCCGAGTTCTTCATCTTCGATTCCGTCACCTGGCATGTCGAAATGCAGGGATGTTCGGTGAAGATCGACTCGTCCGAAGCGCCCTGGAGCTCGCGCGCGGAGCGCGACGACGGCAACCTGGGCCACCGTCCTGCCGTCAAGGGCGGATACTTCCCGGTGCCCCCGGTCGACTCGCTGCAGGACATCCGCTCCGCGATGTGTCTCGCGCTGGAGGAGATGGGCGTCGAGGTCGAAGTCCATCACCACGAGGTCGCGGCCCCCGGCCAATGCGAGATCGGCACCAAGTTCTCGAGCCTGGTCAAGCGCGCCGACTGGAACCAGATCATGAAGTACGTGATCCACAACGTGGCCCACTCCTACGGCAAGACCGCTACCTTCATGCCGAAGCCGATCGTGGGCGACAACGGCTCCGGCATGCACGTGCACCAGTCGCTCTGGAAGGGCGACCAGAATCTGTTCTCCGGCAACGGTTACGCCGGACTGTCCGAGCTCGCGCTGTACTACATCGGCGGCATCATCAAGCATGCGCGGGCGCTCAACGCCATCACCAACCCCGGCACCAACTCCTACAAGCGCCTCGTGCCCGGCTTCGAAGCGCCGATCAACCTCGCCTATTCGGCGCGCAATCGCTCGGCCTCCATCCGCATCCCGTACGTGGCGAACCCGAAGGGCCGGCGCATCGAGGTGCGATTCCCGGATCCCACGGCCAATCCCTACCTCGCCTTCACGGCGATGATGTTGGCGGGTCTCGACGGCATCCAGAACAAGATCCACCCGGGTGACCCGATCGACAAGAACCTCTACGATCTGCCGCCCGAGGAAGCGCGCAAGGTGCCGAGCGTCTGCTCGTCGCTCGAGATGGCGCTCGAGTATCTCGACAAGGATCGAGACTTCCTCACGCGCGGCGGTGTGTTCTCCGACGATATGATCGACGCGTTCATCGAACTCAAGATGGAAGAGGTCACCCTGTTCAGGCAGACTACCCATCCGGTGGAATTCCAGATGTACTACAGCCTGTGACCCCGCGGCCCGCAGCGCGGTGATCGAAAGGGCGGGAACCTCCCCGCCCTTTTTCTTCCGGGCAATGCGGGCGCCGCGCCCGAGTGCTCACGAACCATGTCGCATCGAACCCCCGTCCCGTCGCCGGCTGCTCGATCAGCTTCGTCGTGGACCGCGCTCGCCGCGTTGATCCTCGCCCTGATAGCGCCGTGTCGGGCGCCGGCCGAGATCTACAAGTGTCAGGATGCCGAGGGCAACGTCAGCTATACCAACACCAAGCAGAAGGGGTGCACGGCGATGGACATCGGCCCCTACCGCGAGCCTGCGCCCCCCGGCACGAAAAGCAGAGCGAAGGGTGCTCAGTCGCCCGCGCCCGCGAACTTCCCGAGCGTGGACAGCGACACCCAGAAGCAGCGCGATCAGGGTCGCCGCCGCATTCTCGAGACCGAGCTCGCGACGGAAGAACGGCTGCTCGCGGACGCGAGGCGCGCGCTGGCGGAGGGCGAGATCGGGCGCGCCGGCGAGGACCGCACGACCCCACTCCATGCCGATCGCCTGCGCAAGCTCAAGGACACGGTCGGCCTGCACGAGCAGAACGTGGCCGCGCTCAGGCGCGAGCTGGCCAACACGAGGTAGCACAGGTGGCCCCCTCGGCGTTTGCTGGACTCGAGCTGCTCGCCACCGCGGTCATCGTGCTCGATCACGATCTCGTCCTGCAGTACGCGAATCCGGCCGCGGAAAACCTGTTCGAGTTCAGTTACCGCAGCATTTCCGGCCAGACAGTGCACAAGATCTTCGACAACCCCGGCGTCTTCATCTCCGGGATCGATTATGCGATCGCGAACGACTGCACGTACATGGAGCACGACCTTTTCCTCGGCACCCCGGGGCACGCACGCCAGCATCTCAATTGCACCATCACCCCGATCGAGGTGCCCGGGTGGCGCGGCGATTGGAGCCGGATGCTGGCGGAGTTTCGTCCCATCGACCAGCAGCTCAAGATCGCGCGGGACGAGCGCATCATCGACCAGACCGAGGCAAATCGACTGCTCGTGCGCAGCCTCGCGCACGAGATCAAGAATCCACTGGGCGGCATCCGCGGTGCGGCGCAACTGCTGGATCGGGAACTGGAGCGTCCCGATCTGTCGGAGTACACGCAGGTGATCATGAAGGAGGCCGATCGGCTGCAGTCCCTGATGGAGCGGCTGCTCACCCCGAACCGCGCACCCCAGCTCCTGCTCGTGAACATCCACGAAGTGCTCGAGCGCGTGCGCAGCGTCATTCACGCCGAGTTTCCGGAGGTGGTCATCGCGCGCGATTACGACGTGAGCCTGCCGCTGCTGAAGGGCGACCGCGAGCAGCTCATCCAGGCCGTGCTGAATGTCGTTCGCAACGCCGCGCAGGCACTCGAAGAGCGCGGCTGCATCCTGCTGCGCACACGTCTCGCTCGCCAGGTGACGCTCGCACGGAAACACTACCGGCAGGCGCTGCTGGTGCAGGTGATCGACGACGGACCGGGGGTACCGGCATCGATCGCGGAGAAGATCTTCTATCCTCTGGTGAGCGCGCGGGAGGGCGGCTCCGGACTCGGTCTCACCATCGCGCAGACCTTCGTCGGCCAGCACGGCGGCGTGATTCAGTTCGAGAGCGTGCCGGGCAACACCTGCTTCAGCATCCTGCTGCCGCTGCGGGAGGCCGTGTGAAGAGACAATGCCTGGCGGGAGGTGAAACGCTATGACTTACGGCCCCGACGGCCGACAGGGCACGATCATGAAGCCAGTCTGGATCATCGACGACGACCGCTCCATCCGCTGGGTGTTCGAGAAGGCGCTCGCGCGCGAGAGCATTCCGTTCAAGACCTTCGCGAGCGGCCAGGAGGCGCTGTCGAGCCTCGAGACCGCGACGCCGCAGGTGGTGCTGTCGGACATCCGCATGCCGGGCAGCTCCGGGCTCGATCTGCTGCAGACCCTGAAGGAGCGCCACCCGAACCTGCCCGTCATCATCATGACCGCGTACTCGGACCTGGAGAGCGCGGTGGCGGCTTTCCAGGGGGGCGCCTTCGAGTACCTGCCGAAGCCGTTCGACATCGACAACGCAGTGGAGCTCATCCGCCGCGCGCTCGAAGAGAGCCTGCGACAGACGCGCGATGTCGAGGTGGCCGAAGCCACTCCCGAGATCCTCGGTCAGGCGCCGGCCATGCAGGAGGTCTTCCGCGCCATCGGCCGCCTGTCGCAGTCGCAGGCGACGGTGCTCATCACCGGCGAATCGGGCACCGGCAAGGAGCTGGTGGCGCGCGCGCTGCACCGTCACAGCCCGCGCGCCGCGAACCCCTTCATCGCCATCAACACCGCCGCCATCCCGAAGGATCTGCTCGAGTCCGAGCTCTTCGGCCACGAGCGGGGTGCGTTCACCGGCGCGCAGACCATGCGGCGCGGCCGTTTCGAGCAGGCCGAAGGCGGCACGCTCTTTCTGGACGAGATCGGCGACATGCCATCGGAGTTGCAGACGCGGCTCCTGCGGGTGCTGTCCGACGGGCAGTTCTACCGCGTCGGCGGCCACCAGCCGATCAAGGCCAACGTGCGGGTGATCGCGGCGACGCACCAGGACCTCGAAGCACGCGTCAAACAGGGACTCTTCCGCGAGGATCTCTTTCACCGGTTGAACGTGATCCGGCTGCGGCTGCCCTCGTTGCGGGAGCGGCGCGAGGACATTCCGCTGCTCGCCCGCCACTTCCTGCAGAAGAGCGCACGCGAGCTCGGCGTCGAGTGCAAGCGGCTCACGGACGCAGCGGTGCGCTTTCTGTCCGCGCAGGATTTCCCGGGCAACGTGCGTCAGGTCGAGAACGTGTGCCACTGGCTCACCGTGATGGCGCCCGGCCTCAATGTCGATGTCAACGATCTGCCGCCCGAGCTGCGTGCGGACAGCGGCGCACACGCGACGGAGAACTGGTCGATGGCGCTCGAGCGCGAGGTGGACATGCTGCTCAAGCGCGGTGACGCGGGCATCATCGACGAGCTCACGCGCCAGTTCGAGAAATCGCTCATCACCCGCGCGCTGCTGCACACCGGCGGGCGCCGCATCGAGGCAGCGACGCTGCTCGGTCTCGGCCGCAACACCCTCACCCGCAAGATCCAGGAGCTGGGGCTCGAGCGCCGCGAGGCGGCCGGGCCGACAGAGGCATGATCAGGGCGCCCGCGCCGCCCGCTCTTGTCTGCGCAGCAGCGGCAGCGCGAGGAGCGGGAGCAGGCCGATGATGCCCACCGTGATCATCAGCAGCCCCAGGTTCGAGTAGTCCTGCTGGGTCACCGCGAACGCCTGGTTCAGGTAGCGCGAGAAGAGCTCGCTCGCCGACAGCGCGAGGTTCATCCATGACGCCATGATCGCGAACATCGTGGCCTCGGCTCCGGGCGGGGCGCTGCGCGCGATCAGGATCAGCATCGGCACCATCGTGAGCTGGCCGAGCGGCGCCGAGATCGTGGTATCGACGAAGGCGAGTGTGCGCGCGCTGACGCCGAGCCACTCGTGCAAGCCGTAGAAAAGACCGATGTTGGGCAGATAGAGCACCGCGCCCGCGATCACGACCCAGAACAGCGTGAAGCTCACGGGCCGCTCGACGATGGTCTTGCGAAACACGATCAGGCCGACCAGGCTCAGGATCGAGCTCACCTGCGCGAGCAGTCCGAGAAACTTCTGGTCGAACCCGAGCGCGTCGATCGCCCAGTAGCTGTAGCCCTGGCCGACCCCTGGCGTGGCGCGGAACAGGAAAATCACCACGGCGGCGATCGCCACCGCGGTGGAAATCCCCACCTGCCGCAGCAGCACGCCGATCAGCACCATCGACACGACCAGCACGATCTCCTGCGCGAAGGGCACTTCGAGCGCGTTCAGCACGACCCCGAGCGCCGCGTAGCCGAGGCCGATGGCGAGCACGAGGCCGGCCCGGCCACGGCCGAGCGGACCCGCTCCGGCAGCCGGCTCCCGCCGCGCTGCGCGCCGTATCCAGGGCAGCGTGAGCAGAACCAGCGCTGGCAGCAGCATGGCGACGGCGAAGGTGTTACGCGACCCGACGTGCTCGGCGAGCACGCCGCTCAGATAGCCGACGCTGATCCCGCCGGCGAGCACCGCCATGCGTCCCAGCGCCTGAATCTGGCCGAGTTCCTCGTCATCGCGCGCCACCTCGACGCTCAGGGCGTCGGCGACCACGTCCTGGATCATGAAGCCGATCGTCACCAGCAACGTGGCGGCGAGATAGCCGCTCTTCCCATCCACCACGGTTGCGAGCGCCGCGAAGCCCGCGATCGACGAGGCGGCGCCGAGCAGCAGATACGCGAGCCGGCGGCTGCCGAAGACCGGCAGCGTGTCCGAGGCCACCCCCACGACCATCTTCATCGACCACGGCAGCCCGAGCCAGAAGCCGATCTCCGCCACGTCCGCGGGCGTGAGCCTGAGCACGTCCTTCTGGAAGTAGAGCGTCGCGATGCCGGTAATCGCGCTCGCGCCGAACGCGAAATAGGTCACCAGGATCGGCAGATAGGCAAGCCGGAAGCTGCCGACCAGCTTGCGCAGGCGGGCACCCGCCGACGGTGCAGCCGGCGGGGTCGTGGCGGGAGAGCTCATTTGCGTCGTCGGAAGTCCGTGAGTCAGACGCAAGGGACCGCGGGCGCCACGTCGAGTTCGGCGATCACCGGCGCGTGGTCGGACGGTCGCTCGAGGGCACGCAGGTCGCGGTCGATGCGCACCGACTTGCACGCGGACGCGAGCGCGGGCGA
>JAEUMX010000391.1 GCA_016791285.1 Burkholderiales bacterium | reverse complement strand
CTTGCCGTGTCGCTCGGGCTCTCGCAGAGCTACCCCGACGATCGCGAGATGCTGGAGGCAGGCATGGTGCTCTACGACGCACTCTATGCCTGGTGTCGGCACGCCCAGGCGGAAACACACGGCTGGCATCCGGAGAGCATGCGATGACGAGTACCACCCCCGTGTCATTCGCCGAGGCGGTCCGCTTCTGGCTGAAGCTCGGGTTCATCAGCTTCGGAGGGCCCGCCGGCCAGATCGCCATCATGCATCAGGAGCTGGTCGAGCGCCGGCGCTGGATCTCGGAGAAGCGCTTTCTGCATGCGCTGAACTACTGCATGGTGCTGCCCGGCCCCGAAGCCCAGCAGCTGGCGACGTACATCGGCTGGCTCATGCATCGGACCTGGGGCGGCATCGTCGCCGGCGGCCTCTTCGTGCTGCCGTCGCTTTTCATGCTGATCGGGCTCTCGTGGCTCTACGTGGCCTTCGGCAACGTCCCGGCGGTCGAGGGCTTTCTCTACGGAATCAAGCCGGCAGTGACCGCGATCGTCCTGTTCGCCGCGTACCGCATAGGCTCGCGGGCGCTCAGGAATGCCATGCTATGGGCAATCGCAGCTGCCGCGTTCGTTGCCATATTCGCGTTCGACGTGCCGTTTCCGGCCATCGTGCTGGCTGCGGGTCTCATCGGCTATGTCGGCGGTCGCATCGCCCCGGAGAAATTCCGGATCGGCGGCGGTCACGGCAGCGCGCAAGCGAGGTACGGCCCGGCGGTCATCGACGACGATACGCCGACCCCGGAGCATGCGCGGTTCACGCGAGCCCGGTTCGCACGGGTACTTGGAGCCGGACTCGCGCTTTGGGCTGCGGGCATGGCTCTGCTTCTGGCCGCATCGGGCTGGCAGAGCGTTCTCACCAAGATGGGATGGTTCTTCACGAAAGCGGCGCTGCTGACCTTCGGCGGCGCCTATGCGGTGCTTCCCTACGTCTATCAAGGCGCGGTGGAAAATCACCAATGGCTGAGCGCCACGCAGATGATCGACGGCCTCGCGCTCGGCGAGACGACACCCGGCCCGCTCATCATGGTCGTCGCATTCGTTGGCTTCGTCGGCGCCTGGGGGAAGGAAATCTTCGGCCCGGAGTGGCTCTTCGCGGGTGGGGCGGCAGGCGCCACCGTCGCCACCCTGTTTACCTTCCTGCCGTCTTTTGTCTTCATCCTGCTGGGCGGCCCGCTCGTGGAGACGACACACGAGAACCTGCATTTCACCGCCCCGCTCACCGGCATTACGGCCGCGGTGGTGGGGGTGATCGTCAACCTGGCCGTATTCTTCGCCTATCACGTACTCTGGCCGTCCGGCTTCTCGGGCACCTTCGAATGGGTTGCCGCGCTCATTGGTGCCGCGGCGCTCCTCGCCCTGTTTCGATTCAAGCTCGGCGTGATCCCGGTGATACTGGCGTGCGGTGTCGCGGGCTACTCCGCCACCCTTCTCGGCTTGACGCAGTAGCGTCCGCGAAACCGTTCGCGTGGTCGAGGCTTGCATCCGCTACGGCACGAACCGGTAGCCGATCCCGGTCTCGGTGATGAAATGGCGCGGCTGCGTCGGGTCGACTTCGAGCTTGTGCCGCAGGTGCCCCATGTAGACGCGCAGGTAATGGCTGCTCTCGACGT
>JAEUMX010000349.1 GCA_016791285.1 Burkholderiales bacterium | reverse complement strand
GGTTAGCGAAGTAATCGGCCCGCGTCCGCAAATCGTGCCGAAGAAACACAGGGGTGGCGGCGCTGTGGCAAGCTGGAACGTGGCGCCGGGGAAGACCGAAGTAGCAATGGTGCACATTGCCCGCGGGTTAGCGTGGTCGTGGGCTGCGTCATCGACATTGGTGAATCGGCGTTCGGACCGATGGCCCGCAGGCCGATATCCCGTTTGAGAGAGTGATCAAGACGACGTACCCGATCCGGCGCCACGTTCCACAACCGATGATGGAGCATGCCATGGCGCAACGCAATCGGGCCTTCAGTACAGCCGCCCTGAATCTGACCCACCCAAACGCTGCCGGCATCGACATCGGCAGTGCCTCGCACTTCGTGGCTGTGCCGCCCGACAGGCACGAGCAGCCGGTGCGCGAGTTCGCCAGCTTCACCGCCGAGCTCGAGCGGCTGGCCAACTGGCTTAGCGAGTGCGGCGTGGACACCGTAGCGATGGAGTCCACCGGCGTGTACTGGATTGCGCTGTTCGAGTTGCTCGACGCACGTGGATTCAGGGTTGTGCTGGTCAACGCGCGACACGTCAAGAATGTCTCCGGCCGCAAGAGCGACGTGCTGGACTGCCAGTGGCTGCAGCAGCTGATGAGCTACGGGTTGCTGCGCGGGGCATTCCGCCCGGCCGACGGCGTGTGCGCTTTGCGTGCGCTGTCGCGTCAACGTGCGATGCTGCTGCGCTCGCAGTCGCGCCACGTGCAGCACATGCAGAAGGCGCTCGCGCAGATGAACATCCAACTGGCCAACGTGATCTCCGACGTCGTCGGCGAGACGGGACAGAAGATCCTGCGCGCCATCGTTGCCGGCGAGCGAGATGGCCGTGCCTTGGCGCAGATGAAGAACGTGCGCATCCGCGCCAGCGCCGAGGAGATCGCCAAGAGCCTGCAGGGCAGCTGGCGCGCCGAGCACCTGTTCGCGCTCAAGCAGGCACTCGATGCCTTCGACTTCTGCGCTACGCAACTGGCGCAGTGCGACACCGAAATCGAGGCCCAGTTGCGCAGCTTGCACGCTCACGACGGCGAGCCCGCCAAGGGCAAGAAGAGAGGCCGCGCCCGCAATGCACCGAAGTTCGAGCTGCGCACGCTGCTGTTCCAGATGTGCGGTGTCGATCTCACGCGCATAGACGGCATCGACGTGACCACCGCACTGGTGGTGGTCTCGGAGGTCGGCGCGGACATGTCGCGCTTCCCCAGCGACAAGCATTTTGAGCCGCCCCGGATTTTCCGGAGGCTCCGGGGTTTGAGTCAGGCTGCCATTGGCAGCTGACCCGCTGACTGATAGTACGATGCCTCGAGTTCCGCCGGTGGCACGTGGCCGATTGGCTCGAGCAGCCGGCGGTGGTTGAACCAGTCGACCCATTCCAGGGTCGCGTACTCGACGGCGTCGACATGCCGCCACGGCCCACGGCGGTGAATGAGTTCCGTCTTGTAGAGCCCGATGATCGTCTCGGCCAGCGCGTTGTCGTAGGAATCCCCGACGCTGCCCACCGACGGCTCGACGCCGGCCTCAGCCAAGCGCTCGGAGTAGCGAATCGACAGGTATTGCCCGCCGCGGTCCGAATGGTGAATGACGCCCTGGGTCCCGGAACGTGCCCACAACGCCTGTTCCAGTGCATCCAGGACCAGGTCCGTACTCATCGAGCGGGCCACGCGCCAGCCGATGATCCGGCGTGCGAACACGTCGATCACGAATGCGACGTACACGAATCCGGCCCATGTCGCGACGTAGGTGAAGTCGGCGACCCACAGCTGATTCGGGCGGCTTGCCTGAAACTGCCGGTTGACCCGATCCAGCGGCCGCTCGGCAGTGTCGTCGGGGATCGTGGTCCGGCATTTCTTCCCGCGCACGACGCCCTGCAGGCCCAGCGACTTCATCAGACGCTCGACCGTGCAGCGGGCCACGTCCTGACCCTCGCGACCGAGCTGCCGCCAGAGCTTGCGCGCCCCATAGACCTCGAAGTTCTCGTCGTAGACCCGCCGAATCTGCGCCAACAGCACGCGCTCGCGCTGCAGCCTCGGCGGCACTCGCTGCGGATTCGCTTCGCGCGCCTTCATCTCGTAGTACCGCGACGGGGCGATCGGCAACTGCTTGCAGATCGACTTGACCCCGTAGAGATCTCGGTTGGTGTCGATGAACGCAACCATCACTTCGGTCGGCGGTCGAGCTCCGCCTGGGCGAAAAAAGCCGACGCCTTGCGCAGAATCTCGTTGGCCCGCTTCAACTCCCGGTTCTCGCGCTCCAGTTCCTTGAGCCGGTCACGTTCGCTGGTGCTCAGCCCCGCACGTCGACCTCGATCACGCTCGACTTGCCGGACCCATTTGCGCAGCGTCTCCGCCGTGCAGCCAATCTTCGCCGCTATCGAGCCGATCGCCGCCCACTGCGATTCATGCTCACCCTCATGCTCGAAGACCAGCCGGACCGCGCGCTCTTGGACTTCCGGGGAATACCTCTTTGACGTGTTCATGACTCCATCCTCTCAAAGTTTGGAGTCTCCGGGAATCCCGGGGCGGTTCATTTCGCCTCGTGGCTGGGCTTGTGCCCCGGCACCAAGATCACCGGCGGCAAGCTCATGAGCGGCAAGACCAAGCGCTGCGCCAACCGCGCCGCGCAAGCCTTGCGCCTGGCCGCCGCCGCGCTGCGCTCGAGCCACTCAGCGCTGGGCGCGTACTTCCGGCGCTTGTGCTCACGAATGGATAAACCCAAGGCCGTCACCGCTGCCGCCCACAAGCTCGCCCGACTGATTTACGCGATGCTGACCAACGGCGAGGAATACACCGACCAGGGCCAGGACTACTACGAGGAACGCTATCGCCAGCGCGTCTTGCTCAACCTGTCCCGCCGCGCCCAGCAACTCGGCATGAAGCTCGTCGCCATCGAACAGCCAGCCTGAAAACCTCATCGCAGATCAATCACGCGTAAGGTGTTTCTTGAGAGAGGCGTCAACGGGCTGGTCAAGATGCTCGAAGTAGAGAATAGATCGAGGCTCCGCGTTGCGCAGAGTTCTCGGGATACGCGATCTCAGGCAGACGCTCACGCAGGTACGCGGCAGTTCGAGACACACCAGGCGTACTTTCAGCAAACAGCGACAGTAGGTGGCCAACCCCACGAAAAGCCTCCGGAGCATTAATTCCGGAGCGGACGCACAACAAGCTAAAGCCACACAGCACGTGGTCGACGACAGAGAGGAGTTCGATCTCGGTGTTGATCTGCGGAGTCCTTCTCTCGCGGGCAACCGTAAGGTATTGGTGAAAGAGCGCAGGAAGTTTCAAGAAGGGCATGACGGCCTCAGTGGCGACGGCTTGTTCGTCTGCGTGCTTCGGCGAGTCAATGAGGCTCCGAACGTTAGACCTGCCCAGAATCTCGAGTGCCCAGTTCCAGGCCAGTTCCATCAGAAGGGCCGGGGTGAGGTGCACTGGAGTCTTGGAGGGCGGCGTTCCGATGAGGCCCAAGCGCAAGGCATGTCTCTCACTTCCCTGGTCGAAGTGACCCATCGCGAAGTGCTTGGCCAGGAACTCCACGTGCTCGACGACTAGCTTGGTCCGCTCGTCAACCGGTAGCCGGCCAAGTAGATCGCCCCGGGCAGCAGGGCCGCTCTTGGTCCATTGTGCGAGTGCCGCGGAGTGGTCGGGGAGTGTGGACAAGAAATTGACGATGCCCTGGCACCCGGCATCCGTTAACGGGAAGCTTGGCCGGCCGAGGAGGCATGAAGGAATGAGCGACCTTCCAGAGTCACCGTGGTGAACGGTAATCACCCGGTCTATCGAAAGATCCTCCTCGGCTCGCAGGCCGAGGCCATATTCCTCCTGACACCATCGCGTGTCGCGGTACTTGTCGCCGACGAAGAGGCAGATGACACGAGCCCTAGAGAATGCTCGGGCGATTTGCCTCTCTGCCGACACGAGCGGCGAGTAGAAAGCCTTTACGTCCGCCCACGCGAAGCAGCCCTGCGCTTCAACCGAATCGGCAATCCGTAGGGCTGCGTCCGAGGCCTCTTGGTTGTGGCTCACCACCAAGTCTACTCGGTCCGGGCTGTTCATGACTTGGTGCGCAGAGAGAACCGGGCCGGTCGACTTTGACGCCTAACACTGGCTTGAGCGGCGAGGCGAGACTCCAACGACTGCCCGCGAAGCGGGCACACCAACTCGCCTCGTCCGTTCCAAGCCATTGTTATGCGGTTTTCGGTTCAAGGGACCTCGCGCTCCGCGAAGAAGAAGGCAACATCTTGAGCAATCTTGAAGGCGTGGGCAACCCTCGAAGCTCCGGGCTCAAGGCCCAGGGCGGCTTCGAACTGCGCTCGCTTCGGCTCAAGCCACGGCGTACCGTTGTAGTTGGTCCTGTGCTGATAGAAGACGAGAACGTGGCCCTTGGGCATGGCCGCCCAGATCGCGGTGAGTTCGGCATCGAGCACATGTTCCCAGCCTGGCTTTGTGGGTTGCAGCCCGGTGTCTGGATCAAGAAAGACAATCGTTCGACCCTTGTCTGTCTCCTGCACCGCCGAAACGACCTTCGTGAGGTAGCTCGCGCGATCTTTGAACTCGTCTGCCAAGACCTCTACGCACGGCCGCTTGGAGATAGTCGTGATGTTTCCCATGCTGCGCATGTGCTTCAGCACGCTCGTGGGCAATGGGCGATCCTTGCCATCGATCTGAAGCTGAGGAAACTTGCTGGGCCGGGCATAGGCCACTTGGAGGATTCGCCCGATTCCGAAGTCCTCAGCGAGCGTGAAGAGCACGCCCCACTTCACGAGGTCCCTGGTGTCGGCGTACCACTGGTCCCTCATCGACAATCCGCATAACGTTGCGCATGAGCGGCCGAGCAAGCGGGCGCAGCACGCTTGCGAAGGTCCGACTCGATGCGCGTGTTAGGCAACATCGCTTGGACCTCCGGCAGCGGGTGACGACCTCTCCTTCTTCCCTTCGATCTCTAGCCGCAACTTTTCCACTTCCAACTTCTTCCGTTCAAGGTCGAGATCGGCGTGCTGTTGCTCACGCCGCTCTTTGCGCCACGCAACTCCTGTCGTGAAAAGGAAACCGATCAGTGATGTCACGGATGTGAGCAAGGAAGCAACAGAAATGAGCATGGGCAAGCTGACCGATGGTTCGGCCTGCGGTAGCGGCGTTTCCGACGGAGGACCTGATTCTGGGAGCGCGAACCAGAAAAGGTTCGATACCAGTAGAACGACGAAAGAAATCGCGAAGATCCACGCAAACCGTGAACGATAGTTTTTCAACTGCGCGACGGAGCGTTCCATGGTGTTGCCTAACTCAAAGTAGGGGCCCGACGAATGTCGCTTCACAAAGCGACAAAGGGCTGTATCTCGTATCAGGCATCGCGTGCCATCGTCTTGTGATTCAGAGACTTGACCGGATTTTAGGGCACCCTAAAGACGGACTGCAAACCCACCTTGCCGGAGGCTGCGTCGTGGTCCAGAGGTCCATGGTCCAGAGATATCGCCCAGGCTGCCCGCCCGGCTACGCGACGAGATCCGCCTCAAGCACTATAGCATCAGGACCGAGGTGTATGCGGACTGGGTGAGGCGCTTCACTCCCCTTGCCTCCCTCGTGCGCCGGCAGACATTGCAGCGGTCGCGCTCGTCGCGGCGCTGCTGCGTTGACGCGCGGCAGTCGCGCGGGGGTTCAGAACCGCCCGACGAAAGTCGCGCCGAAAAGCGGTGCCGGGTCGAAGTCCTCTTCGCGCAGCAGCCCGCCGGACGAGTTCTCCAGCCGCAGCTGCCCCGCCACCACGACGCCGCCATAGAGGTGCAACGCCATCTGATCGGTGAAGTTGCGCGTCACACGCAGGAACACCGGTACGCCGCGCTCCTGGCCGATGCCGTTCGGCGTCGGGCCAGTGTCGCTCAGGCGAAAGCGAAAGACCCGCCATGCCGCGCCGACACCCGCCGTCCAGCCGCCGTCGAATTCGTAGTCGAGCTCGAGGCCGGCGGGGCCGGTCGGGCCGCTCGGCAGCGGGTTGATCACGCGCCAGCGGTCGCCGAGGCGCCAATCGACGATCAGGAACGGAAACAGGGTGGTCTTCTCGATCCCGTCGAACGCCCCGATGCCGAGGCCGAGACGGTTCCCGTCCTCGAACCGCTTGGTGCCGGTGACCGTGGCGCCCCACGAGATCGAATCGCCGCTGTCAGCACCGTTTTCCTTGAACCAAGTAACCGAGGGCGCGACCCCCACGTTCCAGCCGTCCCCCACGTCGAATGCTAGCGGAAGCGTCACACCGTACCGCTGGACGATGCCCCATGGCGGCCTCAGACCAAGAGAACTCGGGGACGAGAACGAGTAGTCGAGATAGTTGTAGTCGAGCGTGATGCCCACGCGGCTGGCACCGCCTAGATCGTAGGAGACACCCCCGCGCAAAATCACGCCGCCCATGCTGAAATCACCACGGCGATCGAGGTCGGCGTTGCCTTGGTAGATTGGCGTTACCGAAGCGAATGAGCTCCAATTCCCCGTTCTCCCCGGCTGCGCGGAGTTGTCCACGACCGGGTCGAGATAGCCGGCGGCCTCAGCCGGGCCGGTGGCAAGCAGCGCAGCGAACGCCGTCACGGTCGCGACGCGCCAGAATGGAAAGCTCATGTCGATCTCCCTGAGAATGGGTGGCGATTTTTGGATAACGTCGTGTTCGGCGGAAGCCCACATCGACTCTCGCGTCGATCGGATCACCCGTGGCGAGTGCCACGCCCCGGTTTGGAACACCCTGTTCGATGCCGCTGCGGGGTAGTGGCGCGGCCTCCTGATCAGCGAGCCATCACGAGCACCAGGATCCTTCCTTTGCCTGCTGCCATCGGCTCCATGGCCTTGCCGATGATCGTCCCGACCGCCTTGTCGCGGTCGAGGACCTTTTGCGCGTGACCCGGCGTCGCGCTGGTGGTGAGCAGGTCGCCGATCGCAATGGGTGCAACGTCGGCGTCGACATTGCACGGGACTCGACCGCACAGCGCGACCGGTGCCTCGTCCTCCTCGATTCCCAGAATGAACGCCGGATCACCCGAGGCAATGCCGATGACTCGGTTGTCATAAGCGCGGGTGCAACGCTCGACCGTTTCCTTGCGGTCACCCATGACCACCACGTCGCCAGGCTCGATCCCCTCGAGCACCTTGAAGCGCTCCGCGATGTCCATGCCTCGCGCCTGAAAGCCCGACTTGATGAATACGGTACTGGCGGCATCCAGCCACAGGTTGGGCTCTCCGCGAATGCCGTCGTTGCCGTATGCCCCCCCTTCGGACACGCCGATCTTGATGGTATGTGCCTGCTGGACAACCAGCGGGCCGCCGACGACGTTCAGGTTGCCGTTGACATTCAGCTCGTCCCACACCGAAACCCGCCGCTTGAACGGCAAGGTGGTCCGCCCCAGGATCATCAGTGTGTTGTAGTTCGCGGAATTTTCTATTGCCGCGAATCCGGGAGTGTTTCCGTATCCCCAATGGTCGTGGTTGGTCTGGGTGAAGTAAAGGTCGGAGCTCCCGGCATAGAGTCCGCCGTTTGCCGCAAGCGGACCTGCGACGCTGAACGCACCGGGCAGGACCCCTCCCGGCGCGATCTGGTCGGCGTCGATCAGGACGCCCCCCTCGACGCTGACGATCTCCACGTCGGCGCGCTTGACCGCATGCATGGCGAGCGGATTGGGGCTCACGAGCGCATGATCCGGCTCGACCACGAGCACCGTCATCTCGGTGTCGACCTCGTTCACCGGTACGGTGATCACGTCGTTGACCCGCAGCGGGGAGGGAAACGCATTCGCTTCGATCCTGTAGATCTCGTGATCGAGGAAGTCGGTCAACCGAAACGGCTTCTCGGGCGCGAGGACGGCGGTCTCACCCGCCTTCTTGCCGAGCAGCGCGTCCCACAGCATCCTGGGAAGCTTCTCGTTGCCGAAATCGATGGATCCCGATGCGAGTTCGCGCAACAGGTCGGCGCCGCCCGCGGCGTAGCGCAGCGTTGCCTTGAGGGTCAGGGTCGAGCCCGGTCCGATGCGTGCCATAGTCGCGTGCTCCTTCGTCCGAGAAACCGCACCGCGCGAGCTTACCTGGTCTTGAAGAAGTAATAGTCCGCCGTGTAGTCGATGCGCGCCGCCGTGCCGGCTTCGGCTTGCGTACACCCGGCCTTGGGTGCCACGCCGCCCG
>JAEUMX010000296.1 GCA_016791285.1 Burkholderiales bacterium | reverse complement strand
GGTCGTTGCCCTCGGCACCGGCAATCGCAACATCGCCCTCGCGCTCCTGGTGGCCCTCGACAGTTTCGCCGGCACGGGGATTCCGGGCGTGGTCGTGACCATCGGATTGCTGCTGATCCTGTCGGGACTCCTGCACGTGGGTTACTACCGCTTCTTCGGACCCGGCACCGGATCGTGACGACGCTCCGGCGCCGGGTCGGTCAGGCGGATCGTTCCAGCGGCCGAGACGCCGAGCAGCGATCCTCGTTGAGTCCGTAGGCCGCGATCACGTCGCCGAGCTCGCGTTCTATCCAGTCGTTGGACAGACCGAAGTCCTCGAGCGCGTAGGCGTGTCGACTCTGGTAGGTCCGTTGCCGTTGCGCCACCGCGTCGAGCTGCGCCCGGTACGAGGCTCCGATCGGCCATCCGAAATGGCGGTAAAGCGCTTCTACGACGCCGCGCGGATCGCGAGCCAGATCGCGGTAGTCGATGCAGTAGTAGCGCTCGGGAGCGATGCGGCTGCCGAACCGGAAGAGGTGGCGATACCACGCCACGGCGAGCTTCGCGTACGACTTAGCCTCGGCGCCGTTCTTCGGGATCTCGGGGGAATGGGCCTGCCACGCCGGCACGAAGAGGCTCACGTGGGAGGCGATCGACGCGGCGGGGTGGCGCACGATCGTGATGAAGCGGGCATCCGGAAACGCCTCGGCGAGCGCTTCGACCGCGCCGGCCGAGCAGGTCGACTTCACGAGCATGATGCGACCCTTGCCATGCGCGTGGGCCTGGCGCTGCAGGCAGCTGCGATAGTACGACATCAGCGGCCGACGCTTTGCAGCGGGGAGTGCGTCGGGAAACCCGACCTCCCACAGTTCGTCGACGAAGGGGAACAACATGTAGACCGCTTCGCCGGCGAAGGCGTAGACGAACAAGGCTTGGTCCTCCTCCGGCTCGGAGAGCCGCATCCGGTGCATGTCGTCCCAACCGCCGAACCAGTTGCGCTCCCCGCTCGCCAACATCCGTGCGAACGGCGCCCCGAGCCTGTCATCGACCCGGGCGAGGACATCGAGCGCTCGTTGCAGGCACACCGCCGGAAAGATCGTGTGGTACATCTTCCAGTGCACGAAGCGCTCTTCGTCGAGGCTCATCAGCTTCTGGAGGAAGCTCGTCCCGCTGCGGGGCGGCGCGATGATGAAAACCGGTGCCGCGACCGGCTCGCGCCTGAAGCCGGGAGCGACGACATGATCGAGTGCGCGAGCTGCCCAGACCAGTCCACGAAACAGCAGGAAAAGGGCGGTGAAGAAGACTACGTAAGCCCACCTGCGCAGCCGAAACGGCTGGCGCAGCAGTGCGAGATCCAGTGCCTTGAAGAACGACCGATAGTTGAAAAACATGGGCGGCGAGGGTGCGTGAAGTCGAACGGCGGACTCGTCATGGCGCAGGTTCGAGAACGCGCTCCCGCGCAGCCGCCGCCTTCCCGTTCGGCTGTCCGCGCCGGTCGCGGATGATGACACAGGCGGATCGCCTCGGGAATGGGCTTTCCTGATTTCAGGCGGCGTCGATCGCGCTTTCGAACACCCCGCCCACCGCGTCGTCGAACGCCGCCAGGATCACGCTTTCGAGGTCGAGCCCGCCCGCCAGCGCGGTGCGGATCTCCTGCACGGCCACTGCGGTGGCGAGCTCGAGCGGGTAGCCGAAGATGCCGCAGCTGATCGCAGGAAATGCGATCG
>JAEUMX010000286.1 GCA_016791285.1 Burkholderiales bacterium | reverse complement strand
CCACAGCTCGCGCGGGAACCACGCGGCGCGGAGGACGGTAAGCAGCCAGAGGAAGAGATAGGCGGCGACGTTGAGCCGGAAGAGCGCACTGGCAACTGCGGCCATCCCGATCTGGTCGGCCGCCAGCGATACGATGCCGGTGGCCATTACCATCGCGAAATACGCGGGATTGAGCCCCTGCGCCGCACGCCGGACCGGCCCACACATTTCCCGCGGCACGGGTTCGGGGCGAGCGGTCACCATTGGGCTAAGCGATGTCCAGAACGCGAAGCGGCCGGCATTCGGTCCGAGCCCTGCCGGGCTCGCACCCTGCAATCCGCAATCCGATCACACCCGATGCCGCTGCTCATGATCCCGCCGGGGCAACCCAGGGGATTGTCGCTTTGCCGTCAGCCCTGGTCAATGGAATGTCAGGGCTGCTCTTCCTCGTGGTTGGTGTTGTTGAGGAACACGGACGAGAGGCGGTCGAAGGTCAGCTTGCCATCGGGCTTGGGATAAGGCGATGGGTTGGCCCTGGGCCGCCGGCAGCAGCTTGTCGTAGGCCGAGTCGTTGTGCAGGGTCCACGGCACCTTGCCCTTGAAGAGCTTCTGCTCGGCGCCGAAGAGGAAGGAGCCCAGCCACAGACCCTTCTTCATGTATTGAAGTTACGGGTCTTGTGTACTTCCGGCATGCTGGATCCCATGGCACTCGTGACACTGGCCTCACGCGGCGACCTGCCGTATGACGTCGATGACCCGCCCGTCGCGGTACTCGACCACGCCGACGATGCGCGCATCGGGCAACCCCGGCCGCTGAGACTGTGCCGCAGTCGCAAGCGCTCGAGCGCGGGCGTGCAATTGCTCGATGTCATACACCTCGATGCCTGCGGACCGAAGGCGATCGCGCAGGTCGGCCCGCTTGGGGTGAACCGCGACACCCGCCTCGGTGACCACGGCGTCGATGGTTTCACCGGGCGTCGTGATGCAGCCGACCCGTTCGACGATCTTCGGGCCCGCCGACGCGGCAAGTCGGGTCGTCACCAGCGCGAGCTTCGCGCCCGCGGCGGTATCCGCATGGCCGCCCGAGCCACCGAGGATGAGGCCGTCGGCGCCAGTCGTCACGTTGACGTTGAAGTCCAGGTCGATCTCGGCTGCGCCGAGCAACATGGCATCGAGCTGATCCACCAGGGGGCCGCGGCCGTGCGGGTTGGCATAGAGGGAAGCCGACATGGCCTGGTGACGCCAGTCCTTGCGATAGGACTCGACGGCCCTCAAGTCGAAACACTGCACGTCGAACACCGTGCGGAACAGACCCGCCTCGAGCATGTCGACGAGGTAGCCGGTCACACCGCCGGCACCGAAGCTGCCTTGCACGCGGTGCTCGGTCATCGCCGCCTTCACGAATAGCGACGTCGCGATCGAAACCCCGCCCGCGCCGGTCTGCATCGAGAACCCGTCGATCAGCAGACCGGATGCGGCGATCACTCGGGCCGCCGTCGCAGCGATCTGCAGACCCACCGGCTCGTCGGTGGGCCGCGTGGTACCGGACAGGATGCCCTTCGGATCGCCGATCGAGTCGACGGTGACGACGAAGTCGACCTTCTCCTGCGAGATGTCGATGGGACACAGCGGATGGGGGCAAAGATGGTCGGTCACCGCGACCACGCGGTCGGCGTATTCCACGTCGACCATCGCGTAGCCGAGCGGGCCGCAGGCGGCGGGCCCTTCGGCCCCGCTCAGGTTGCCGTGACGATCCGCCGCCGGCGCGCCGACGAAGGCGACGTCGATGTGCAGCTCGCCGGACTCGATGGCGCGCGCGCGGCCGCCGTGAGTCTGCATCAGCACGGGCGTGGGAAGCACACCGCGCGAGAGTGCTTCAGCAACCGGACCTGCGGCGTAGGCAGTAGAGATCCGGGTGACGACGCCGTGGCGCATGCGCTCGACGAGCGGCGCGTGCACGGGAAACAGCGAGCTGGCGGCGATTCCGAGGTCGGTCAGCCGCCGTCTGGCCGCCACGGACAGCACGGCGTTGAGCACCTGGTCCCCGTTGCGGAGGTGATGGTGAAACGACAGCGTCGCGCCACTGCGGATGTCGCAGGCATCGAAAGCTGCATCGATGTCGTGCAGCAACTTCTCGCCCCCCCTGGTGGGACAGACACGCGTTGCGGCGCGCGTCACCAGCGCGGGAGGGGGCTCGATGCCGGTGAACGGGCGAACCGCCCCGTAGCCCTCGACGAAGGTCGGCAGTTGGCGTGCATTCATGGCTGTCGAGCTCCTGCGCGAGCTGCCCGCGCCAGTGCGCGCACGTGGGCAATCAGGTGCGGGACCTTGTGCTCGGCACTGCCTCGCATCGTCGGTCAGGCCAGGGTCGCGCTCGCCTCCATGGCGAGGTGACCGTCGGAATCCTTCGCCCAGAGACTGATCGTCTTGTTGTCCTCGCCACTACGGCGGCCGCAGACGAAAAACGGCGCGACATCGAACAGCGGCTTGACCGCGCGGAAGGCAAAGCGCGACACGAACGCGTCGGGCACACTGCGCCGCAGCAGGTCGAGCAGCAAGGTCGCAATCAGCGGCCCGTGCACGACAAGGCCCGGATAACCCTCGACCTCGGTGACGTAGCTGCGGTCGTAGTGGATGCGGTGGCCGTTGAAGGTGAGCGCCGAATAGCGGAACAGCAGCACCGGGTCCGGCCGTATCTCGCGCTTCCATTGGTGCTCGGTTGGCGCCTGCCTTGCGGGCGACGTCGGATCGTCCGGCCCCGGGTTGTCGCGGTAGACGATGTCATCCTCCTCGATCAGCGCCACCCCGGCGGCATCGGCCACCTCGTGGCGAACCAGCACGAACACCAGCGGACCGGTCCGACCCTCCTTGCTGCTGACATCGGCGATGCGGGAGGTCCGCGTGATCGCCTCGCCGGCACGCAGCGGGCGCAGGAACTCGAGCCGCGCGCCGGCCCACATGCGCCGCGGCAGGGGTACCGGCGGCAGGAAGCCGCCCCGCTTGGCGTGTCCGTCCGGACCGATCTCCGACTGCGGGTGGACCGGCAGGAAGTACAGCCAGTGCCGGCACGGCGGAATCGGATCGCCGGCTCGTGGCGCGGGGTCGTCGCGGTCCAGGGTGGCGGCAAGGCCGCGCAGCGGCGCGAGCGTCGCCACGTCGTCGACCGTTTCGGTGCGGCCAATCCAGCCGCGTAGGTGCGCGATGTCTACAGGCATTAGGGCGTCTGCTCATGATCTGTTGTACGGAACAGGCACCGAGTGGTGATCCGGTGTCGCCTGTCGTTCTGGAGCAGGTCCAGGATTCGACCGATGCGCGGGCGCGTGTCGGGTGTTGATGCCGACATTGCCTCTCCGTTCGTCTCGATCAACCCCCGCCCTTCCCCTTCACTCTTCTCCCTTCCCCCTTCCCCTCGTCCCGCTCCGCCTGTCCCAACATCTCTTCCGCGTGCCGGCGCGTTGTGGCGGTAATCCTCACCCCGCCGAGCATGCGCGCGATCTCTTCGACTCGCGCCGTCCCGTCCAGGACTTCGACCGCGCTGACCACGCCCGCTTCGGTGCGGGTCTTCACCACGCGCCACTGGGCATCGCCCGCCGCGGCCACCTGCGGCAGATGGGTGACGCACATGACCTGGTGCCTGCGGCCCAGATCCTTGAGCAGACGCCCCACGATCTCGGCCACGCCGCCGCCGATGCCCGCGTCCACTTCGTCGAAGATCAGCGTGGGCACGCTCGCGACTTCGCTGGTCGCCGTCTGGATCGCGAGACTGACGCGCGAGAGCTCGCCGCCGGATGCAACCTTCGCCAGCGGACGCGCCGGCAGCCCGGCGTGGGCGGAAACCTGGAACCCGACCTCGTCGAGGCCCTGCGCACCGCCGTCTGCCAGCGCGTTGAGCACGACCTCGAATCGCCCGCCCGCCATCGCGAGCGTCTGCATCGCCGCCGTGACCTTCTCGGCGAGCTGGGGCGCCCAGTGCTGCCGCGCGCCCGACAGGAGCCGCGCCGCGCATTGGTAGGCGTCCCGTGCCTCGGCTTCCTGCCGCCGGATCGTTTCCGGGTCAAGACCGTCGGTGAGCAACTCCAGATGGTCGCGCGAGCGCGCGAGCAGCTCCGGCAGCTCCTCCGGCGTCACCCGGTACTTGCGCGCCGCATCGTGGATCGCTTCCATGCGCCGCTCCACCTGCGCCAGCCGCGCCGGATCGAGGTCCACCCGCTCGCCGTAGTGACGCAGCGCGTACACCGCCTCCTGCACCTCGGCCCTGGCCGATTCCAGCAAATCGAGCACCTCCCCCAGACCGGGATCGTGCTCGATCGCGTGACCGATCCGCCCGCTCACCGACGCGAGCTGCGAGAGGCACGCGCCCTCGCCGTCCGCCAGGAGGTCGACGCCGATGCGCACGGATTCGAGCAGGCTCGCGGCATGGGCGAGGCGCTCGTGATCCGCCTGCAGCGCGGCCCACTCGCCTTCCCCGACATCGAGGGCCTGCAGTTCGTGCACGCGAAACGACACCTCGTCGCGCTCGCTTTCCAGCCGTGCGGCATGCTGCTCCACCGAGCGCAGGCGCACCGCGAGCTCGCGCCAGTGGCGATAGTGCTGTGCGACCCGCGCCGACTGCGCCTCGAGCGCACCGTAGCCGTCGAGGAGCTGGCATTGCGTCGCCGGACGCAACAGCGACTGGTGCACGTGCTGACCGTGGATGTCGACTAAGAATTCGCCCGCCTGGCGCAACTGCCCGAGCGTGCAGGCGTGACCGTTCAGGAGCGCACGCGAGCGGCCGCCCGCGTCGATCACCCGGCGCAGGAGGCACGTGCCGGCGTCGCCTGCGAGGTCGTTCTCGGTGAGCCACGCTTCGAGCCCCGGCGCATCGGCGATGTCGAACTCGGCCGCGATCTCCGCCCGCTGCGCGCCGTGGCGTACGACGCCCGGATCGCTGCGCTCGCCCAGCACCATCGCCAGCGCGTCGACGAGAATCGATTTGCCCGCTCCGGTCTCGCCGGTCAAGACCGTGAAACCCGGACCGAACTCGAGGTCCATCGTTTCCACGATCACGAAATCGCGGATCGCCAGCAACCGCAGCATCAGGCGAATGCGCTCCGCGTCACAGGCTCTCGCTCCAGCGCAACTTCTCGCGCAGCATGCGGTAGTAGTTGTGGCCGACCGGATGCAGCAGCCGCACCTCGACCGGCGCGCGCCGCACGCGGACGCGATCGTCGCCGTTCAGGTCGAAGTGCGAATGGCTGTCGAAATGCACGCGCACGTCCTGCGCCTCGTGCATCCTCACCTCCACCAGCGAATCGGCGGCGACCACGATCGGCCGCGCCGCCAGCGTGTGAGGCGACACCGGCACCACCGCCATGAGCCGCAGACAGGGATGCAGGATCGGTCCGCCGGAGGAAAGCGCGTAGGCGGTCGAGCCCGTGGGCGACGAGACGATCAAGCCGTCCGAGCGCAGCGTGTAGACGAACTGGCCGTCGACCCGCACGTCGAACTCGATCATGTTGCCGGCAGCGCCCTTGGTGACCACGACGTCGTTCAAGGCCATCACGTTGAACACGGTGTCGTCGCCGCTCACCACCTCGGCCGCGAGCAGCATGCGCGACTCGGTGACGAACTTGCCGGCGAGGATATGCCCTATGGTCTCGAACATCGTGTGCACCGATATGTCGGTGAGGAAGCCGAGCCGGCCCTGATTGATGCCCACCAGCGGCACGCCGTGGGGCGCGAGCGTGCGCGCGATGTTGAGCATCGTGCCGTCGCCGCCGATCACGATGGCGAGATCGACCTGCTCGCCGAGCTCGTCGAGATCCAGCACCGGAAAGCCGCGGTTGCCGATGTGCGACGCGGTCAGGCGGTCGAGGACGACGTTGATCTTGCGCTCCTCGAGAAAATGCGCCATGTCGAGCAGCGGCAGCGCGATGTCCGGGCTCTTGTACTTGCCGATGAGGGCAACCTTCTTGAATGACGTGCTCATCCTGCGCGTTTGACGGGCTGTTGAAGTAACCTCCGGTGCCCGCTCCAGCGCCGCGCGCGGTAAACGCGCCGCGCCGAACGGTCAACCCCCTTCCCTGATGCAGAACGCCCCGAAAGCCCAGACCGCGGCTTGCGAAGGGTATTTCAACGGCTTGCTAACCACAAGCATCTCCGAGCGGCAGCGCGCCGGAACGCGGATGCGGAAAACTCTATAGAATTCCGAGCATGTTGTCCGAGCGCGCGCAAATCCTCCTCAAAACCCTGGTCGAACGCTATATCGCCGACGGCCAGCCGGTCGGTTCGCGCACGCTCTCGCGCTACTCGGGGCTCGATCTCTCGCCCGCGAGCATCCGCAACATCATGGCGGATCTCGAAGATACGGGCTTCATCGCGAGCCCGCACACCTCCGCCGGGCGCATCCCCACGCCCCGCGGCTACCGCTTCTTCGTCGACACGCTGCTCACCTTGAAGCCGCTCGACCGGCTGGAGATCCAGCAGCTCGAAGGCAATCTGCAAAGCCAGAGCACCCAGAAGCTCGTCACGACCGCCTCGCACCTGCTCTCCGACCTCACGCACTTCGCCGGGGTGGTGGTGGTGCCGCGGCGGCGCAATCCGGCGTTTCGCCACATCGAGTTCCTGAAGCTCGCCGAGAAGCGCATTCTGCTCATCATCGTCACCCCCGAGGGCGACGTGCAGAACCGCATCCTGTTCACGGAGAAGTCGTACTCACCGTCGGAGCTCACCGAAGCCGCGAACATTCTCAACCAAAACTACGCCGGACTCACGTTCGACGAGATTCGCAGCCGCATCCACGGCGAGCTGCGCCAGTTGCGCGAGAGCATGACGCGGCTGCTCACCGTCGCCCTCGACGCGAGCAACGAGGCGATCAGCGAGTCCGAGGAAGTCGTCGTGTCGGGCGAGCACAACCTGCTCGACGTGCAGGAGCTCTCCTCCAACATGGAGCGGCTGCGCGGGCTCTTCGCCCTGTTCGACCAGAAGACCGGCCTCCTGCGCATCCTCGACATGAGCAGCCGCGCCGACGGCGTGCAGATCTTCATCGGGGGCGAATCCGGCATCGCGCCGCTCGACGAATGCAGCGTCGTCACCGCGTCCTACGAGGTGGAAGGCGAGGTGGTCGGCACCGTCGGCGTGGTGGGCCCGACCCGCATGGCCTACGAGCGCGTGATCCCGATCGTCGACGTGACGGCGAAGCTCCTGTCGAGCGCCCTCTCGCAGAATTGACCGCGCCAGGGACGTGCAGGAGCGAAGGAGTGAAGGGGTGAAGCACGATGGCCCTGCACCCTGAACCGCCCTTTGCCCACGGCTCTTTGCTGAAGGCGGGCGTCCTCCTCGTCAACCTGGGCACGCCCGAGGCGCCGACACCGGCGGCGCTGAAGGTCTACCTGCGGCAGTTCCTGAGCGACCGCCGCGTGGTCGAGCTGCCGCGGCCGATCTGGTGGCTGATCCTGAACCTCTTCGTGCTCACGCGCCGGCCCAAGGATTCCGCCGCCCGCTATGCCCAGATCTGGACCAAGGAAGGTTCGCCCCTCAAGGTCCACACCGAGCGGCAGGCGAAGCTGCTGCAGGGCTATCTCGGCGTCACGGTGAAATCGCCGTACGTGGTCGACTACGCGATGCGCTACGGCACGCCGTCCATTCCCGAGGTTCTGCAGCGCCTGAAAGCGCAGACCTGCGATCGCATCGTGGTGCTGCCGCTCTATCCGCAATACTCCGCGAGCAGCACGGGCACGGTGTTCGACGCAGTCTTCGACGAACTGAAGCGGATGCGCAACGCGCCCGCGGTCCGCACCGTCAAGCACTTCCACGACGACCCGCGTTACATCGCCGCCGTGGTCCAGAGCATCCGCGACGACTGGATGCGTAACGGCCGGCCGGACGTGCTCGTGATGAGCTTCCACGGGCTGCCGCGCTTTTCGCTCGACCGCGGCGATCCGTATCACTGCGAATGCCAGAAGACCGGCCGGCTGGTAGCGGAGGGGCTCGGGCTGAAGCCGCACGAGTACCGCGTGACCTTCCAGTCCCGCTTCGGCAGAGCGGAATGGCTCAAGCCCTACACCGCGGACACCCTGCGCGAGCTGGGGGCTGCCAGGAGCGGGCGGGTCGACGTCGTGTGTCCCGGCTTCACCTCGGATTGTCTGGAAACGCTGGAGGAGATCGCAATCGAAGGCAAGGCCGAGTTCCTGAAGGCCGGCGGCGGGGAGTTCCACTACATCCCGTGCTTGAACGATCGCGACGACTGGCTGCACGCCCTGAGCGGCATCGCGGCCGACCAGCTCGGCGGCTGGGTGAGCACCACTTTCGACCGGCCGCAAGCCGAGCGCGAAGCAGGTAAGGCGCGCGCACGCGCCCTGGAACTGGGCGCCAAGGGCTGATCCGACAGCGCTCGCGCGGCCCCGCCAGTCGCGCGCGGCCGGAACTAATTTCCCCGGTCGGGCCTTGAAATCCCGGCCGGCCTCCCCCATGTCCCGCGTGAGTTAACGGTTTTACGGAGTCTTACGCATGCAGGACACACCGCAAGAATCGATCGCGCCGGAAGCGCCGGAAGCGCCGACTGCGCCAGCGGTCGAACCGGGCGCGACAGCCCAGGAGCCGACCCCCGACGCCCCCAATCTGGAAGAGCGGCTCGAACAGGCCGAGGCGAAGGCCCAGGAGCACCACGACGCGTGGCTGCGCGCGAAGGCCGAGGTGGAAAACATCCGCAAGCGCGCCCAGGAGAACGTATCGAAGGCGCATCGGTACGCGCTGGATGGCTTTTCCGAGGCGCTGCTGCCCGTGCGCGACAGCCTCGAAGCCTCGCTCGCCGCGCCCAATCTCACCATCGACAGCCTGAAGACCGGGGTCGAGCTCACGCTCAAGCAGCTCGCCGCGGTCTTCGAGAAGTTCAGCATCGCCGAGGTCAATCCGGTCGGCGAGAAATTCGATCCACACCGGCATCAGGCGATCTCGACGGTGGAGTCGGACCAGGCGGCGAACACCGTCGTGCAGGTGCTGCAGAAGGGCTATCTGCTGCACGATCGTGTCGTCCGCCCGGCCCTCGTCACGGTGGCGAAGGCCCGGGAAGGTTGAAAACAGGGGCTGCGCCCGCACCTACGGGACAACGGTTTCACTGAATCCACCCGCTCGCACTCGGAAAGGAATACAGCATGGGAAAGATCATCGGCATCGACCTGGGCACCACCAACTCGTGCGTGGCCATCATGGAGGGCGGCAAGCCCAAGGTCATCGAGAA
>JAEUMX010000284.1 GCA_016791285.1 Burkholderiales bacterium | reverse complement strand
TGATCCGGCGTAACACATGGGGGCCGCGACACCGGCGGGTTTCCTGCTGCCGCTTGCGCTGATGGCGCCGCTCACCGGCATGCTGATCGCGTTCGCGCTCGGCGGCCGGTATGCGCACCGCGTCGCATTGGCCACCGTCCCGGTCGGACTCGCGCTCGCGATTGCGATCGTCATCCACCTCGCGCGCTCGGGCGAGGCGCTGGAATACCTGCTCGGCGGCTGGGCACCGCCCCTGGGCGTGCGCCTGCGCGCCGACGGGCTCGCCGCCGCCATGATGCTCGCCACCGCGGTCATCATCGGCGCCACGGCGCTCTTCGCCGGGCCCGAGTTCGGCGCACGGCCGGACGCCCCGGAGCGCCGCGCCCCGTTCGCGTTCTGGCAGCTGCTGCTCGCGGTCTGGAGCGCGCTCAACACGGTGCTGCTCGCGCACGATCTTTTCACCCTTTTCGTCGCGCTCGAGCTGCTCACGTTCGCCGGCGTGCCGCTCGTGTGCCTGGACGGGCGCGGCGAGACACTGCAGGCGGCGCTGCGCTATCTCATCTTCGCCCTCGCCGGCTCGGCGCTCTATCTCGTGGGGGTGCCGCTCCTGTACGGCACGTACGGCACCCTCGACATTTCGCTGCTCGCGATGCGCATCCACGTCGACCACGCGACGGTCACCGCGACCGCGCTGATGACGGCGGGCCTGCTCGCAAAGACCGCGCTCTTCCCGCTGCACCTGTGGCTGCCGCCCGCGCACGCCGGAGCACCCGCTCCCGCGAGCACGGTGCTCTCGGCGCTGGTCATCAAGGGCTCGTTCTTCGTGCTGGTGCGGCTCTGGTTCGACGTCGGGCTCGGCAGCGCCGCGGGCGCGCAGCTGCTGGCCGCACTCGGCGCCGTGGCGATCTTCTTCGGCAACGTGGTCGCGCTGCGGCAGGCGCGGCTCAAGCTTCTGGTCGCGTATTCCACCGTGGCGCAGATCGGCTACCTCTTCCTCATGTTCCCGCTCGCGCTCAGTGCGGGCTCGACCGCCGTGGACGGCGCGATGGCGCTCGCAGGCGGCCTCATGCAGGTGATCTCGCACGCGACGGCGAAAGCGGCCATGTTCATGTCCGCCGGGCTCGTCTACGCCGCGCTCGGCCACGACCGCATCGCAGAGCTGGCGGGGGTCGGCCGCCTGATGCCGATGAGTATCATCGCGTTCGCGCTGGGCGGCATCTCGCTCGTCGGCCTGCCGCCCTCCGGCGGCTTTCTCGCGAAATGGCTGCTGCTCTCGGTGTCGGCCGCGACCGGCCAGTGGTGGTGGGCGGCGGTGATGATCGTCGGGGGTCTGCTCACCGCGTGCTACGCGGTGCTGGTCGTGATGCGCGCGATGACTGCGCCGGCAGCCCCGCTCGTGCCGAAAGCCGAAGTGCCGCGGGCAAGCCAGGCGGTCGCGCTCGCGCTCGCGGTGTGCTCGGTGCTGTTGGGCTTCGTCGCTTTCTTGCCGGTCGACCTCACCGCGATCGGCCGTCCCCATTCCGTCGTACTGGGCGCGCAATGAGGACGTTGCTGCTCGGCGCCACCCTCGCGCTCCCGCTCGCGATGCTCGCGGCCTGCGGGCTCCGCGGGCTGCGTGAACGCATGCTCGGGTGGCTCGCGATCGCGCCGCTGCCGGGTCTCGCGGCGGCGCTTTTTGCCGTCGATGCGGCACCACTCGTGCTCGGCTCGGGCGCCGCGCGCCTCACGTTCGTCCTCGATCTGCCGGGGGCGATCCTGCTCGGCGTCGCCGCTTTCCTCTGGGCCGCCGCGGGCGCTTACGCCGCGAGTTACTTCAGCGGCTCCCCCGGCGCGGGCCGCTTCGCGGTCTGCTGGCTCGCGGCGCTCGCCGGCTGCCTCGGCGTCTTTGTCGCAGCGGACATGGTGAGCCTCTACGCCCTGCTCGGCCTGCTCACGCTCGGCGCGAGCGGTCTCGTTCTCCACGACGACACACCGCGCGCGCGTCGTGCTGCCGTCATCTACCTGGGCCTCGCGCTCACAGGCGAGGTGCTCGCGCTGATGGGCTTTGTCATGCTGGCGACGCTCACCCCCGGCGACAGCCTGCTCGTCCGCGATGCGGCCGCGGCATTGCCGGCGTCCCCGCACCGCGACCTGACGCTCGCGCTGCTCGTCGCGGGCTTCGGCATCAAGGCGGGGCTCGTGCCGCTGCACGTGTGGATGCCGCTCGCGCACTCTGCGGCGCCGGTGCCCGCGTCCGCAGTGCTCTCCGGGGCGGTGGTGAAGGTCGGCATCATCGGGCTCGTCCGCTTCCTGCCCTTCGACGCACCGCTCGCCGACTGGGGTACCGCGATCGCGGCCGCCGGCATGTTCACCGCGCTCTACGCAGTTGCCATCGGCATCACGCAGACCCATCCGAAAGCGGTGCTCGCGTATTCGAGTGTCTCGCAGATGGGTGTGGTCGTGGCGGTGCTCGGCATGGG
>JAEUMX010000262.1 GCA_016791285.1 Burkholderiales bacterium | reverse complement strand
GAACTTCGTCGCCGCCTATGCCTTCGCCGCCATGCCGTCGCGCTATGCGCTGGAACGCGGCGACTGGGCGCAGGCAGCCAAGCTCACCTTGACGCCGCCCGATCTCGCCTGGAACAAGTTCCCGCAGGCCGAATCGATCCTCGTCTTCTCGCGCGGACTGGGCAAGGCGCGAACCGGCGATGTCGCGGGGGCACGCGAGGACGTCGCACGCCTGCAGGCGCTGAAGGAATCGCTGACGGCAGCGAAGAACGCCTACTGGGCGAGCCAGACCAGTTTCCAGATCACGACCGTCAATGCCTGGATCGCGCTTGACGAGGGACGCAACGACGAAGCGCTGGCGCTGATGCGCGCGGCGGCGGAAGCCGAAGAGGCGAGCGACAAGCATCCGGTGACGCCAGGCAATGTCGTGCCCTCGCGCGAACTCCTGGGCGAGATGCTGATGACCTTGAACCGGCCGGACGACGCGCTCGCCGAATACGAGCGCTCGCTCAAGCGCGATCCGAATCGCTTCCGCGCGCTCTATGGCGCCGCCCGCGCCGCCGAGGCGGCCGGACAAGAGCAGGCAGCGCGCGACTACTACGCGAAGCTCGATAAGCTGGCTGCGGCACGCGACACCGAGAGGCCCGAACTCACGCACGCCAGGACCTTCCTCGCGACGCGCTGATACTGCGCTCGACTCGCACGGGATCAGCAGAGGAGATGAGCCATGGCAGCCACACTGCAAGGCAGGGTTGTGCTCGTGACCGGTGGCGGCACGGGCATCGGGCGGGCGGCCTCGCTTGCCTTTGCCCGCGAGGGCGCGACGGTGATCGTCTCGGACCTGAACGCGAATACCGGTAAAGAGACGGCCGAGCTCGTTCGGGCGGCCGGCGGGTCCGCCGCTTTCATCCGGGCTGACGTCGCCATCGCCACCGACGTCGCGGCGCTCATCGACGCAACGATCGCGGCTCACGGTCGCCTGGACTGTGCGTTCAACAACGCCGGCATCGCCGGTCCGATCGGATCGCTCACCCACGAGTACCCCGACGACGGCTGGGACCGCGTCATCGCCGTCAACCTGAAGGGCATCTGGCAGTGCATGCGCGCCGAGATCCCGCACATGCTCGCGCAAGGCGGCGGCGCCATCGTCAACAACGCCTCGATCTGGGGACTGGTGGGCGCGCCGGGGGCCGCCGCGTACGTGGCGAGCAAGCACGGCGTCGCCGGTCTCACACGCGCCGCCGCCCTGGAATACGCCGCGAAAGGGATCCGCATCAACGCGGTCAACCCGGGCACCATCCGCACGCCGATCCTCGATCCCTTCGTCGCCGCCATGCCCGACTTCGTGCCGGTCATGACGGCGAAGCATCCGATCGGGCACATCGGCCAGCCCGAAGAGGTGGCGGCGGTCGTGGTCTGGCTCTGCTCCGACGCCGCGTCGTTCGTGGTCGGACACAACTTCCCGGTGGATGGCGGTTACACGGCGCAGTGAATCGAACACCAGATTACGTCGTAGCCGGCTGCTTCGAGGTCAAACCTCTACTGCCTCCGGCCCCTACGATCTGCCCCGTGAGCATCTCCGCACCATAGCCCTCCAATTGCTCGGCCGCATCAAACCGCTGATGCTTCCCGAACGTCCGTCCGCCGACGCGATCCGTAACGCCTTTCTCGCCGACGAGAGCGACACGGTCGCACGCTTGCTGCCGCTCGCGGCCTTCTCCGCCGACGCTTCGACCCGCGTCCTGGCGCGCGCCCGCTGCTGGGTCGAGGCGGTGCGCGGGCGCCGGGCGCATATTGTCGGCATGGAATCGTTCCTGCGCGAATACGACCTCTCGACGCAGGAAGGCGTGCTGCTCATGTGCGTAGCCGAGGCACTCCTGCGCATTCCCGACGCGGCGACCGCGGACCGCCTGATTCGCGACAAACTCGCGCGCGGCGACTGGCAGAAGCACCTCGACCGCGGTGGCTCGATGCTCGTCAATGCGTCGACCTGGGGCCTGATGCTGACCGGCAAGTTGACGCGGATCGATGCCGACGCGGCGCGCGACCCCGCGGCGTGGTACGAGCGGGTCGTGGCGCGTGCGGGCGAGCCGGTCGTGCGCCTCGCGCTGCGCCAGGCGATGGGGCTCATGGCCGAGCAGTTCGTGATGGGGCGCACCATCGCCGAGGCGCTCGAGCGCAGCTGCGCTCCCGCGAGCGCGCGGTTTCGCTACTCGTTCGACATGCTCGGCGAGTCGGCGCTGACCGCGGCCGATGCGAGGCGCTATTGCGCAGCCTACGCCGCGGCGATCGCGGCCATTGCCGCGGCGCGCTCCAACGATGTCGACGTCTTCGCCCAGCCTTCGATCTCGGTGAAGCTGTCGGCCCTGCATGCGCGCTACGAGCCCGCGCAGAGCGCTCGTGTGCTGGCCGAGCTCGTCCCCGCACTGATCGATCTCGCGCGCATCGCCGCGCAAGGCGGCATCGGACTCACGGTGGATGCCGAGGAAGCCGAGCGGCTCGAGCTTTCGCTGGAGGTCTTCGCCCGCGTCCGTCGCGACCGATCGCTCGCTGGCTGGCAAGGGCTCGGACTTGCGGTGCAGGCGTATCAGAAGCGCGCGTTGCCGGTGCTCGACTGGCTCGCCGCGCTCGCGGCCGAGGCCGGTCACCGGCTGCCGGTGCGGCTCGTGAAGGGTGCGTACTGGGACACCGAGATCAAGCGCGCCCAGGTGCAGGGCCTTGCCGGCTACCCGGTGTTCACGCGCAAGGCACACACGGACGTCGCGTATCTCGCCTGCGCGCGGCGCGTCATCGCGGCGCACGCACGGCTCTACCCGATGTTCGCGACACACAACGCGCACACCGCGGCGGCCATCGTCGAGTACGCAGCCGAGCGCTCGCTGCGGCACGACGCGTTCGAGTTCCAGCGCCTCTTCGGCATGGGCGAGAGCCTGTACGAAGAGATCGTGCCGCCTGCCAAGCTCGGCATCGCCTGCCGCGTCTACGCGCCGGTGGGGAGCCACGAGGATCTGCTGCCGTATCTCGTACGCCGGCTGTTGGAGAACGGCGCCAACACTTCTTTTGTGAACCGCATCGCCCACTCGGACGTACCGATCGCGGAGATAGTCGCCGACCCGGTGGCGCGTGTCCGCGCGCGCGGCCCGAGCCCGAACCCTGCGCTGCCGCGGCCGCGCGACCTGTTCCTGCCTGAGCGGTTCAACTCGCGGGGCGCGAGTGTCGCCGATCAGCTGGAAATGGCGGTGCTCGACGCGGCGTTCGCCGAGCGAGAGAACATGCGCTGGGAAGCAATGCCCGTGGTCGGCGGCGAAAGGATCGGCGGCCGCGCGCGCATGGTCGTCGATCCCGCGGACCATCGGCGCGCGATCGGTAGCGTCGTGGATGCCGATGTCACGCACGTCGATGTGGCGATGTCCCGCGCCCTGGCGGCGCAACCGGCCTGGGACGCCGCTGGCGGTCCCGCGCGCGCGGCCGTGCTCGAACGGGCGGCGGCTCTCATCGAGGACGCTCGCGACGAGTTCGTGGTGCTGCTCGCGCGCGAAGCGGGCAAGACGCGCGCCGCCGCCATCACCGAAGTGCGCGAGGCAGCCGACTTCTGCCGCTACTACGCGGCGAGCGCACAGCGGCAGTTCGCGGCCGAGCAGGCGCTCCCGTCGCCCACCGGGGAATCCAACGCGCTCGCGCTGCACGGGCGCGGCGTCTTCGTCTGCATCAGTCCGTGGAACTTCCCGCTCGCGATCTTCACCGGCCAGATCGCTGCCGCGCTCGCGGCGGGCAATGCCGCCATCGCCAAGCCG
>JAEUMX010000023.1 GCA_016791285.1 Burkholderiales bacterium | reverse complement strand
GAGCGCCAGCTGATCGAGAGCCACGGCTATCTCGTGACCTGCTTTCTGTGCATGATCGTGATCGCGGTCGCCCTCGACGACCTCAGCTTCAAGGTTCCGGTGTCGGAGCACCTGCTCATGATCGCGCTCGCCGGCGCCGCGTTTGCCGTGAGCGTGTACGCCTGGGGCAAGTATCGGCACGGCCTGTCCCGCGCCGAGCGGGTCGCACAGGACGCGACATGCGTGCGGTGCCAGGCCTACGCGGCGTTCCGGGTGGTCGCCTCGGGACCGCAACCGACCCGTCTGTTCCTCCCCTCGGGTCAGTTGCCGGCCGACCAGCCCGAGGTTTGGTTGCGCGTGCGCTGCCGCAAGTGCGGGCACGAATGGACCGTAGGGGGCGGTTAAGGCACCGTGGCGTGGTGACGGTCCCGCCTCTACAGTAGAATCGCCGCACACGCCCCGGTAGCTCAGTGGATAGAGCAACCCCCTCCTAAGGGGTAGGTCGCACGTTCGATTCGTGTTCGGGGCGCCACGAATCAAGGTGTTGCGGTTAGCAGCCGCAACACTCGAACGGTGAGACTGAGTGTCCCGCGAACGCTAAAGACCCGCCTTGCCGTCTCCCTCTCCCTCCACGCTCGACAGCGGTGCTGCCACGGCTTCGAGCGAGCGGCGTTCGGCGTTGATGCCGATAAGCAATTCGACGACCGCCGCGCAGACCATGAGCGCTGCGCCGAGCAGGTATCCCATCGTGATATCGCCCCGCGAGCCGGTTTCGATCAACGTCCCGAACAACCACGGCCCGACGATGCCACCGATCGCCGTGCCGAGCACGTAGAAGAGCGCGATGGCGAACGCACGCACCTCCAGCGGAAAGCTCTCGCTCACCGTCAGATAGGCCGAGCTCGCGGCGGCCGAGGCGAAGAAGAAGATGATCATCCAGCACATCGTCTGCGTCGTGGCGTCGAGGAGCCCGCGGTCGAAAAGCATCGCGGTCACCGCCAACAGGATGCCCGAAGCCGCGTAGGTGAAGCTGATCATCGCCTTGCGCCCGATGCTGTCGAACAGCTTGCCGAGCACCAGTGGACCCAGGAAATTGCCAGCGGCGAAGGGCAGCAGGTAGAGACCGATGCGGTCGGCAGCGATTCCGTAGTGCTCGCCCAGGATCAGGCCGTAGCTGAAGAAGATCGCGTTGTAGAAGAACGCCTGTGACACCATCAGCACGAAGCCCAGCAGCGCGCGCTGGCGGTACGTAACCAATACCGTGCGAAATGCCGCCCTCACCGCGGTGCCCGTGCGCGGGCGTATGCGGATGCGTTCCGGACCCGGCGGCGGCAGCGGGCCCTTCTCGGCCACCACCCGTGCCTCGATCTCGGCCACCACTCGCTCTGCCTCGGCCATCCGCCCGTGCGTCATCAGCCAGCGCGGGCTCTCGGGAATCCAGCGGCGCAGCACGAGAATCCCCAATCCCAGCACCGCTCCGATGCCAAACGCAAGGCGCCACCCGACATCGGGCGGCAGCAGCGCGGGGTCGAGCAGGACGACAGAACCCGCAGCGCCGAGGGCGGCGCCCACCCAGAAGCTGCCGTTGATGGCAAGGTCGGTCCAGCCGCGCACGCGCGCCGGGATCAGCTCCTGAATCGCCGAGTTGATCGCGGTGTATTCACCGCCGATGCCGGCGCCCGTGAGGAAGCGAAAGAGCATGAAGCTCCACAGGTCCCACGCCATCGCGGATGCGGCGGTGGCGACGAGGTAGACGCCGAGCGTGATGTTGAAGAGCCGCTTGCGACCCAGGCGATCGGTGAGCCAGCCGAAGAAAGCAGCGCCCGTCACCGCACCCGCGAGGTAGGCACTCGCCGACAGGCCGATCTCGCTCGGTGTGAGCCGCAGCGTGGGGCTTTCCTGCAACGCGCCGGTGAGCGCGCCGGCGACCGTCACTTCGAGCCCGTCGAGGATCCACGTGATGCCGAGCGCCACGACGACGAGCCAGTGGAAGCGGTTCCACGGCAGGCGGTCGAGTCGGGCTGGCAGGTCGGCCTCGACGACCGCACCGGACATCACCGCAACGCGAGTCTCCCTATCCGGCATGACCGCGGAATCAGACCGCCTCGACCACCGATCCTGCCATGTCCAGTGAGTCGACGAGGCCGGCCAACACGGCGGCGCAAGAGCGCTCGACCTTGACGCTCAAGAGGGCGTCGGCACGCGTGCGCCCGAGATTGATCGCCGCGATCGGTTTTCCCAGCCGGTGGGCGTGCTCGCAGAAGCGGTATCCCGAATAGGTCATGAGCGAGGAGCCGACGACGAGCATCGCATCGGCTTCCTCCAGCGCCCGCATCGTGGCATCGACGCGCGCCCGGGGAACGCTGTCGCCAAAGAACACGACGCACGGCTTGAGCAACCCGCCGCATCGGGTGCAGGCAGGCACCTCGAAGGCGTCGAGCGCGTCCTGATCGAGATCGGCATCGCCATCCGGCGCCGTCGCCGCGGACAGGTTTCGATACGAAGGATTCGCAGCCTCCAGTCGCTCCTGAACGTCGAGCCGCGTCGCCTCGGCACCACACTCGACGCAGCCCACCCGGGCCAGGCTGCCGTGCAGTTCGACCACGTCCGTGCTGCCGGCGCACTGGTGCAAACCGTCGACGTTCTGCGTGACGAGGCGATGCACGCGCCCGGCTGCCTCGAGCCGTACTATCGCTCTATGCGCGGCATTCGGCCGGGCCTGGGCGATGACGGGCCAGCCGACCATGCTGCGCGCCCAGTAGCGCCTGCGCGCGGCGGCCGAGCGCATGAACTCCTGCAGCGTCACCGGCGCTTTGCGCTTCCAGCTCCCCGCGTCGTCGCGATAATCCGGAATCCCGGAGTCGGTGCTGACCCCTGCACCGGTCAGGACGAACAGGCGAGGATGTGCGTGGACGATACGGGCAAGGTCGGGCATCGTGCGGTACTCGGTGGGTTGTAGTGGGTTGCATGGTCTGACGACGGTGCTGCGACCGCCCAGACCATGGCTGGGTTCCGGATCGTCACGCAGGCAACGGTTTGCACCCGGCCGCGCGACGGGCCACAATCCGCACTGTTGCCGGCTGCAGCGCCGGCTGAACGAATTGGACTATCGCATGGATCTCTGGGCATGTCCGGCAGTGGTCACCGGGGCGGCGGCGGGCCTGGGTGCGGAGACGGCACGTTATCTGATCGAGGCAGGTGCCAAGGTCGCGGTGATCGACATCGATGCCGACGGCGTCCGGAAGGTCGCGGACGAGATCGGCGGGCTCGCGATCCCCTGCGACGTCGCGGATCCGGACTCGACGGAGCAGGCGCTGGCCCTGGCACGCGATGCGCACGGCGCGGCGCGCGTTCTCATCCACTGTGTCGGTCGCGGCCACTCGCGGCCGATCGTCGGCGCGGACGGTCCGATGCCCCTTGAAGACTTCCGCCAACTGGTGGAGGTCAACCTGATTTCGACCTTCAACGTGATGCGGCTCGCAGCCGCCGACATGGCTCGACTGGATCCGCTGCCTTCCGGCGAGCGCGGCGTGATTCTGTCCACGGCGTCGGTCTCGGCTTACGAAGGCCAGAGCGGCGAGGCCGCGTATGCCGC